>NZ_ALJR01000038.1:0-1498 GCF_000287655.1 Selenomonas sp. FOBRC9 | reverse complement strand
TGGGGATATTCCCGTATACTACGCTCATCCTTATACGCCAAGTGAACGCGGAACTAATGAACGCCAAAACGGCATGGTACGACGCTTTATCCCAAAGGGGACCGATATTGCTTGCCTCACGCCGGACACAATTCAACAGGTAGAGGACTGGATGAATAACCTCCCCAGGAAAATCCTCGGATACGATACACCCAAAGAGCGTTTCGATTCATATGTTGCTCAATTCGCTGCCTCGTAACTTTTTCCCTACTTGTCCCACTTGCTATTGCAATTTAGGCAACATTTTTCTTCCCAATCCACGAAAAAATTATCTTGAACACGAATATTTTTTCGTGTATAATGAAGCTATTAGGAGGTGATGAGATGGATGTAAAGTCGTATACTGCCTCAAAAATAAGGGAATATCGAAAGTTACGCGGGCTAACTCAAAAAGAACTGGGAGAAAAAATCGGAGTAAAACATAACACCATCTCTGGCTATGAGAGCGGCACAAACGAACCGGAGCAAGACCTTTTGTTTAAGATAGCGTCTGCCCTAGAGATCAGCATCAATGATCTTTTTCCAGATACTACAAATAACACTTCATCTTACTATTACGACGACGAAGTCGCCGCCATAGCAAATGAAATGAAGGACAATCCGGGTATCAGAGTTCTATTCGATGCCTCTCGCGGGCTGAAAAAAGAGAGCATCGAAGAAGTCCGGCGTTTCATAGAATTTCAAAAAGCAAAGGAGAGAGGAGACTATGAGGGATAACGTACGGGAGGTAATACAAGATCTTCCCATCGGTATTAAGGGATTTGTTGTCGAGGACGGCGCAGAAGATTTTTATACCATCGTTCTAAATGCTCGCTATTCAAGGGAAGCGAACATCGAGACATATAAGCACGAGCTGAAACACATTGATAGCGGTGACTTACGCAGCGGAGAATCCGCCGATGGTATAGAGTTCCGTGCACACGGTGTTTCATAGAGGAAGAGTGTAGGATTTTGGAGTGATGATGTAGATAGTTTATGCGGTCTCACTCACTCAATAATTACACTTTATTTTAATCTTGACAACATAAACGGATTCATCTATAATGGAGACTACTTAGAGGAAGTGCCGGTATCTCTACGGGAAACCGATGGGACCGGTTCGGAAATGAGCTCTCTCCATTACTGGGGAGGGCTTTTTTCTTGAAACCATTTAAGTCACTTGATGAACAAATCGCACTGTTACAGGCGCGTGGATTGGTGATTGATGATGAGGACAAAGCAAAACTATATCTGCTCACCAACAATTACTACAACATTATCAACGGATATGGAAAATACTTCCCACGCAACGGTGATACCTATATAAATGGTACAAACTTCAATGAAATCTCACATCTGTACTTCTTCGACAAAGAGATGAAACAGGCTTTATTTCAAGCTATTATCAACGCAGAGGTTCATCTAAAATCTTCCTTCGCTCAGAGTCTGTGAAGAAAAGTCTGTAAATCGGATCTTCTAT
>NZ_ALJR01000037.1:0-11927 GCF_000287655.1 Selenomonas sp. FOBRC9 | reverse complement strand
TAGGGAAACACTGAAAAATTCTTTTGTTGCACGATTGAGCTCCGAAATATTACAATAGAGGAAAACAGCAACACGACGAGAGAGAGGCAACATCATGGTGCAGCAAACCTTTACCGACATGGAGTACGCAAACCGCAAGAGAACAACACGCCGTGAAGCCTTTCTGGAAGCCATGGAATCCATCATTCCTTGGAACGAATGGATGGCACTCATCGCGCCGTACTATGTCCAGAAAGAGCGCGGCAGAAAACTGATCCCCCTAGAAACCATGCTGCGTATGTACCTTATGCAGAACTGGTTCGGTCTTTCCGATGAGGGAATCGAGGATGCAATTTACGACAGCTATGCCATGAAACAGTTTCTGCGGATTGACTTTTCCACAGAACAGACACCCGATGCCACGACACTTCTGCATTTTCGGCATCTGCTGGAAAAGCACGACATCGCCCGCAAGATTTTCGATGATGTGAAACAACGCCTAGACGCGTCTGGACTCATCATGCACGGCGGCACGATTGTTGATGCAACCATCATTCATGCACCGAGTTCGACCAAGAACGCGACAAAGTCCCGTGACCCTGAGATGCACTCCACGAAGAAGGGGAATCAGTGGTACTTCGGCATGAAGATCCATTCCGGTGCGGATGCCGGAACAGGATACGTCCATACGATCACAGCGACCGCCGCCAACGTGCACGACATTACCCAAACCCATGCGCTGATCCGCGAAGATGATCATACGGTCTATGGGGATTCGGGGTATCTCGGTGTGGAAAAACGCACGGAAATCCGAGAGAGGTCCGAGCTTTCAGACGTGGACTACCGCATTGCCCAAAGCCCCTCGCAGAAGCGCATGACGAAAGAATACAAAGGGACGAATTGGGACAGGCAGATCGAGCATGCGAAAGCCTCGGTTCGCAGCAAGGTGGAGCATCCTTTTCTCATTGTGAAGCGTCTGTTTCATGCGGGTAAGACAAGGTATCGCGGACTCAGGAAGAACCTTCTGCAATACGATCTACTCTTTGCATCGGCGAACCTCGTCATGTGTTTGAGGGCAGGAAGGCAGAGGGCGTTCTGCATGACAACGGGATAAGTGTGCCCTTTTTCTCGAACCTCCCGTTCAAACGGGAGGTTCGGGGAAGAAAAAGGGGCAATGAGAGCAGTATTGCACGCTCTTTTGTATTGCAATTTGTGAAATTTGTGTCTGCGGATCAGCTGGCTGTGATTATCCACTATTTATCAGTGATTCCTTAAGTATGTATAAGTATTAGACTTATAAATAATTAAGCATAAGATTTTCACAATGAGAGCCGTATGCCAAACAAAAAAAATCCCTGCACGAAGAATACGTACAGGGGATCTCGTTGCTGTGATGTTGTTGGGATTACGCTATAGGATCTCGAGGAGGTCGCCGACCATGATGCGCGGAAACCGTTCGCCCACGAGGAGGATGTCGCCCGGTTGGAGTTCTTCACCGTCATCGTTTTCTGCGAAGCGCAGTGTGACGTGTCCGTGCTCCCGGATATTTTTATTCGCATCGGAGCCGAGACGCGCAACGCTGTATTCGCGCTCCGCGATGAGGATGGTGTCGCCGGGCACAACGTCCGCCGTGAGGTTGCCCTTGGTATGCGTGAGTACCATGTTCTCATAGGCAAGCGGGACGCCCTTGTCAAAGATGATGAGGCTGCCGCGTGTCCGGAGGAGCTGCAGAGCGAAGTCTCCAATGGCGGTGAATGTGACGCTGTATTTCACGATGATCACGATCCTTTCCTGTGATGCTCTACATTGAAGGAAGCATTATCGCATCCTCTTTTGTATAGGGTTTGATATCGATCACGCTGCTGCCGTCGAGGGCATCGAGGTGCCGGACGCGGAGGATGTCCCCGTCACATGCGACAAGCTCCACGATACAGAGGGAGAGCGGATTGGGGCGTCCTGGGGAACGCGTTGCAAATACGCCGTGGATCTCGCGCGCTGCGGGCGGCAGTGTCTTTAGGATGTCGCGTTTCGCCAGATGCGCCCAATAGAGGACGATGAGATGCGTGTGTTTTTCGATGCGAAAGAGCCCGTCTGCGAATGCGGGATGAATCTCGATCTCGGAGACGGTATCGCCGAAACAGCCTTGGCGCGGGATGTCTTTGAGTTCTTTGTAGTCGTTGTGAACGATTCCGATTTCTTGCAGCTCCATACGTTCTCCTTTCCACAATATCAAATCCTGCTTATGTTGTGCGCGCATACCTTGATGCCGAGACGGCAGCGCCGTCCCCCTGCGAGACGCACATCAGACGATTCCTACACGAGCTCCGGCGCCGGGCGTGCGTTCTCGATCGGAAATGCAGCATAGAATCTACGTTAAACTCTTTACCCGCTCCCCCTCGGGCGTCTCTGTGAGACGCAGCATGAGGAGCGGGTACAGCGCCTCAACGGGGAGCGTGCCGCCCGAAAGCACACCGAGCTCAGCTGCGCGGACGCCCACCTCATAGCGCGTGATATCCGCGCCGTCGTAGACGCACTGCGTTGTCAGCACAACGGTGCGGCCGCAGTCGTGGGCGTAGACGAGTGCGGGGAGCAGACTTTGCTCGTTGATGAGCGGCACACCGCCGCTGCCGAATCCCTCGATGATGAGTCCGCGGTACCCCGCATTGACGTATACGTGCACAATATCCGGAGGAATACCGGGGTAGAGTTTGATAACGGCGACACGTTCATCGAGTACATCGCGCAGGTGAAACGGCGCTGCAGGAGCGGCCTGTACATCTGCCGTATCCCCATCAATGGAAATATCCGGCGCGCCGATGCTGCGGAAGGCATCATCACGGACGGTGTAGAGCTTCTTTGCAGCATTGCCGCGGATGACGCGCCCGCCAAAGGCGAGCACGACGCCGGGGCGGCCTGACAGGGCGACGCGATGCGCCAAACGAAGATTGTCCTCCGCATCGGAGCCGGATACGCCGAGCGGACGCTGCGATCCCGTGAGGACGACGGGACGATCAAGGTTCTCGAGCATATAGTAAAGGGCGGCGGAGGTATACGCCATCGTATCCGTACCGTGGGTGACGATGAATCCGTCGTAGTCGGTACGCAGATCGTCGATCTCGCGTGCAAACTCCTCCCAATACGCGGGTATGATATTGCAAGAGTCGAGGGAGAGATAGTCACGTATTTCGATCTCATCCCACTCCGCGCCCATCGCTGTGCGCAGTTCTTCCCCCATGAGGACGGGGCGCAATCCGTGTTCTCCGCAGCGTGACGCGATGGTGCCGCCCGTTGTGATGAGGAGAATTTTAGGCATGGGGCAGTCCTTTCTTTTCCCGCCGGCGCGCGGTAAAGTCGATCCACATGTGCCGGAGCGTTGTGAGCGGGTGGTGCAGGAGCATCCGCGGGCCGCTGTAGCGCATGACGTCGCGCACCTGTGCGCGCATGTCCTTGCTGTAGCAGTGCACGGGGCAGACGGAGCAAAAGGACTTGATATCCATGCGCGGACACCCTTCGACACGGCTCAGCGCATAGTCAAGCAGCCGGCGGCAGTCGGAGCAGAGCGCTGTGATTCCGTACGCCGCAGATGTCCGCCCCGCATGCCCCTTGCCGCGGCAATAGATGGCGATCATCTGCTCCATGATGCGGGCTTCGTGGACGCGTTTTTCTTCAGTGTTCATCGGCGTGATCTTTCCTGTGGGTTCGTTAGGACTTTGCCTTGCGCGCTTCCTGTGCGCGGCGGAATTTCTCGAGGAGATCCATTTTGTGCTCCATTTTCTGCACAAATGTGCGCGCCGCGGCAAGATCGTCGGCATCAGGATGGTTCGCTGCGCGTACCCAGCGCTCCTGCGCCTCGGGACTGTTGTGCGAGTCGTCCTTTGCGCCGCGCTTGCGTTTTTCGATGAGGGCGGGGGCGAGTTTGCCCTGTGCGGAGAATGTGCCGAGGATTTCACAGCCCGCGCCGAGGAGATATCCCGCGCGCGCAAAGGAGGTGACGGCGTGCTCGGAGCCTACATCCGCGCCGTGCGTCTGAAAGAGGGCGACGCGCGCATTTTCGACGCGCGGGAGATACGCCTTCATGAGATCGTCGGGTCCGCCGCGCCGCAGCCAGTAGCCGAGCGCTACCGCCTCGTACGCAGAGAGATCGGCCGGGGCATCCTGCACGCGGAAGAGATCGGCGCCCGTCTCCTCCGCCATCGCGGCGGCGACCGCCTTTGTATTGCCCGTGACGGACGAATAGATCACAGCCCATTTCCTCATATCTGTGTGCTCCTTTACTAATGATGTTCATACTATTACAGCACATTTCCCCCGCCCATGCAAGCGCAATCATCACACAGCGGTTGAAATTTTGCCTGCGGCATTGTAAAATCAGAGAAAAAGGAGGCGACAAAAATGGCTGTCGTTATTGAACTCACCGGTGAGGAGGAACGTCTCGCCGAGAGCTATGCAAAGGTGCACGGGACATCCGTGGAAGAGGCGATGAAACGGAATTTCTTCGAGCTGATCGAGGACGAATATGATGCCGCCGTCGCGGATGCGGCGTATCGGGATTATCTTGTAAATCCAAAGACCTATTCGCATGAGGAAGTTTGGAACGCGCTTTTGGGGGACGAATGAAATACCAATTCATATACTCGGCGCGTGCGCTGAAAGAACTCGAAAAACTGGATCGCTATACGAAGCGTATGATCAAATCATGAATCGAGAAGAATCTCATCGATTGTGAAGATCACCGTGCACACGGTAAGGCGCTCACGGCAAACCGAAAGGGAGAGTGGCGCTATCGAATCAGCGACTATCGTTTGATCTGTCTTATCAAGGATAATGAGCTGGTCGTTTTGGCAGTGAATGTCGGTCACAGAAAAAATGTTTACACATGACAACGCTTTATTAAGATTGCTACGCAACGGGATACACCGATGTGCTACAGTCTTTTTTTATCCCCGCATTCTCATTTTAATTATTTTATTTTGAACTATTGAAAAGTGAACTCGATTCAAGTATTATTGAGATAGTCATTTTATTGAGTTTTATTATCAATATGGGGATCTTTATTGAACGAAGGAGGTTTACTATGCTGCAAAGCAAGAGTTGGGACGGTTTTGAAGGGGGCGTCTGGCAGGAAGAAGTCAACGTGCGTGACTTCATCCAGCGCAACTACACGCAGTATGACGGTGACGAGCGCTTCCTCTCACCGCCGACGGATGCGACCAACCGCCTGTGGGGACGTGTACAGGAGCTTCAAAAAGAGGAACGCGCGAAGGGCGGCGTCCTCGACATGGAGACGGAGGTCGTCTCGGGGCTGACGGCATACGGCCCCGGCTACATCGATCCCGCGCTGAAGGATCTCGAAAAGGTCGTCGGTCTCCAGACGGATAAGCCTCTCAAACAGGCGTTCATGCCGTACGGCGGCATCCGCATGGCGGAGGAAGCACTCGAGAACTACGGCTACAAGGTCAGCCCGAAGCTCCACGAAATCTTTACGAAATATCATAAGACGCACAACGAGGCGGTCTTTGACGCATACACGGACGAGATTCGCGCGGCGCGCCGCAGTCACATCATCACGGGACTGCCGGATACCTACGGGCGCGGGCGCATCGTCGGCGACTACCGCCGCGTCGCGCTCTACGGCATCGACACACTCATCGCGTTTAAGAAGGAAGAACTCCTCAACTATGGCGACGGTGTGATGACGAACGACGTCATCCAACAGCGCGAAGAGCTGTCCGAGCAAATCAAGGCGCTCAAGGGCATGAAAGAGATGGCGCAGATTTACGGCTACGACATCTCGCAGCCCGCGCGGAATGCCCACGAGGCGGTGCAGTGGCTCTACTTCGGCTATCTCGCGGCGATCAAGACGCAGAACGGCGCGGCGATGAGCGTCGGGCGCATCTCGACGTTCCTCGACATCTACATCCACCGCGACCTCGAAAACGGCACCCTCACCGAGTCGGAGGCACAGGAGCTCATCGACCACATCGTGTTGAAATTCCGCATGGTGAAATTCGCGCGCATCACCTCCTACAACGAGCTGTTCTCTGGCGACCCGATCTGGGCGACGCTTGAGATGGCGGGCATCGGTATGGACGGACGCCACATGGTGACGAAGAACGACTTCCGCTTCCTCCACACGCTCGAAAATATGGGTCCCTCCCCCGAGCCAAACCTCACTGTGCTCTACTCGTCGAAACTGCCCGAGACGTTCAAACGCTACGCGGCGCGCATCTCCATCCGCACGAGCTCGATCCAGTACGAGAACGACGACGTGATGAAGCCGGAGTGGGGCGACGATTACTCGATTTGCTGCTGCGTCTCGGCGACACAGACGGGCAAGGAGATGCAGTTCTTCGGCGCGCGCGCGAACCTCGCAAAATGTCTCCTCTACGCCATCAACGGCGGCGTGGACGAGAAGAGCGGCGTGCAGGTAGGGCCCGCGTACCGTCCGATCCGTACGGAGTACCTTGAGTACGACAATGTCATTAAGAAGTACGAGCGCATGATGGACTGGCTCGCCCACGTCTATGTCAACGCGCTGAACGCCATCCAGTACATGCACGACCGCTACTACTACGAGGCGGCGGAGATGGCGCTCATCGATACGGACGTCCGCCGCACGTTTGCAACGGGCATTGCGGGCTTCTCGCACGTCGTCGATTCACTCTCGGCGATTAAATACGCGAAGGTGAAACCCATTTATAACGGCGACGGTGTTGTCGTAGACTATGAGACGACGGGCGATTTCCCGCGCTACGGCAACGATGACGACCGTGCGGACGAGATTGCAAAATGGGTGCTGAAGACCTTCCTCGCGAAGATCAAGTCGCGCCACACCTACCGCAACTCCGAAGCGACGACCTCCATCCTCACGATCACGTCGAACGTGGTTTACGGGAAATACACGGGCGCGATGCCGGACGGGCGCAAGGCTTGGACGCCGCTCGCACCGGGCGCGAACCCGAGCTACGGCGCAGAGTGCTGCGGTCTGCTCGCGTCGCTCAACTCCGTCGCGAAGCTCCCGTATCACTGGGCGCTCGACGGCATTTCCAACACGCAGAGCATGAACCCCTCCGCGCTCGGGCACAGCGAGGACGAGCGCGTGACGAACCTCGTCAGCTCGATGGACGGCTATTTCGACCAGGGGGCGCATCACCTCAACGTCAACGTCTTTGGACGAGAAATCCTCGAGGACATCATGGAGCATCCGGACAATCCCGCGTACGCGAACTTCACCATCCGCGTTTCGGGCTACGCCGTCAAGTTCATCAGCCTGACGCGCGAACAGCAGCTGGACGTCATCTCCCGTACGTTCCATGACCGGCTGTAAGGGGCGGATCAACGCAACGGAGAGTTTCGGCTCGGTTGACGGTCCCGGCATCCGCTTCATCGTCTTTGTGCAGGGCTGCCGCTACCGCTGTCAATACTGCCACAACCCGGAGACATGGGAGACGGAGGGCGGCTACGAGGCGACGCCGGAGGAAATCTTTCGGCAGGCGCTGCGCTACCGCCCCTATTGGAAGAATACGGGCGGCATCACCGTCAGCGGCGGAGAGCCGCTGCTCCAGCTCGACTTTGTAACGGAGCTCTTTCGCCTCGCGAAGGCAAAGGGCGTGAACACCGCCGTCGACACGGCGGGCGAGCCGTTCACAGAGGCGGAGCCGTTCTTTACGAAGTTCGAAAAGCTCCTGCCGCTGACCGACCTCTTTCTCCTCGACCTCAAGCACATCGATCCCACGCGTCACAAGCAGCTCACAGGCACGGACAATCTGAGCGCGCTCGCGCTCGCGCTGTTCCTCTCTAAGCACGGCAAGCGGATGTGGATCCGCCATGTCCTCGTGCCGGGCTATACGACGGACGAGGGGGATCTCCGGCGGCTGTCCGAGTTCATCCGCAGTCTCGCGACTGTCGAACGCGTCGAGGTGCTCCCCTATCACGCGATGGCGGTACATAAATACGAGGAGCTGCGCATCCCGTATCGCCTCGACGGCGTGGAGCCGCCGGATGCGGCGACAATCGCGCATGCGGAGGAGATCCTGCGTGTCGCGGACTATACGGGCTATATGAAACAATAAAAAGAGAGTGTTGACGATACGATATTTCTGCGTCAACACTCTCTTTTTACATGCAGCGACAGTGCTATTTGGAAGGCGTAAGCAGAGCAAGCATAAAACTAAGTGATGCGGCAGCTTGGATGCATAGCAAGGCATGAGGAGAACGCAAAGGAGTCGCAGTTAAGAGCTGCGTCGACTGCAGCATTCAAGGAAATAGCGATGCCGGGCGCCAGGCTCCCGCGTCACGACTTACATAGCCGGATGACCGCATCCTCCAGCAGCTCTTCCCCCGCCTGCCCCGTCTTCATCAGATAGTCCGCATCGGCGAGGACGAGCATTACACTCTCGAGCGTCGATTCACGAAAGCCCTGCGCGCTGCGCCCAAGTTTCTCCCCGATGAAAGGATTCAGCTTCATGGCGGCGCCCAGCCCCCGCAGCGGCGTTCCCCGCGCGAGGAGGCGTTTTGCCTGCCACAGTTGGCGCGTATTGCGCGTAAGGAGTGCGAGGAGAACCGTGAAGTGGACGCCATCCGCCATGCAGCGGGCGAGGAGTGTAAGGGCGCGCGCGCAGTCCCGCGCATTCACCGCGTCCATGAGGGCAAAGACGGAGACCTCCGGCATCTCGGAGAATGCGGCGCGCAGGTCGTCCTCTGTAAATGTTTTCTCGTCCGTGTAGAGCATGAGCTTTTCAAGCTGACGATCGAGGAACTCGAGCGAGATGGTCTGCATCATGCCGGTGATATTGAGGAAGAACGCGCGCGCCCGCGGGTGCATTGCTCGCCCCATCTCTCGCAGGCGCGCATTCAGCCACGGCTCGATCGTCCACGGGCGCAGCGCCTCGCTCTCAAGGATGCGCCCCGATTTTTCGACCGCCTTGTAAATTTTCTTCCGCTTGTCAGGCTTTGCGTGCAGTGTAAAGACAGCGTAAGTGCTCAGTGGAAGATCCGCGAGGAGTTCGCACAGTGCGTCCGCATTCGTATCCTTCTGCGCAGGAGCATCGGACTCCTCCGCCGCCTCCTTTTTCTTCCCGCCGCCAAAGAGCGATGCACCGTGAACGAGCACAACGTTTTTTTCGGTAAAGAACGGAATTGTCTCGAGCGACTCGGCGAGCGCGGACATCGACGGCATTTCCTCATAGCGGACCAGTGCATCGGCACGTTCGCTTTCATCAGGAAGCAGCCGGCGCAGGATCGCCTCCTCCGCGCGCGCGATATAGTACGGCTCCTCGCCCGCAAGCAGGAAGATGTGGGGCAGCTCGCCGCGGGCGAGCGACGCCATAAAATCCGCGTAGTTCATCGGTAGCGCGCCATCTCCGCGCGCACGGTTGTCTCCTCTGTATGCCCCGAGTAGAGTACCGTATCGGGCGGCAGTGTAAAGACCTGCGACGCGATGCTCTCCCAGAGCGTGCGCGTATCGCCGCCCGGGAAGTCCGTGCGGCCAACGCTCGCATAGAAGATAGTATCCCCCACGAACGCAGCGCCGTCCCGCGCGCTGTAAAAGATGCAGGAATCCGTCGTATGTCCGGGTGAGTAGCGCACCTCGAGCGTCATCGTGGGATTCGCCGCGAGCGTGATGATCTCCCGGTCGGCGAACGTCTTCACGTCCGAGAGCGTCACGGGCGCGCCGCCCCATATGGAGAGGTTCCACCGCGGATCGCCCGCATAGCGCGCACTGTCTTCGGCAGCATAGACAGGGCAAAGGATGTGCCGCCGGAATGCCTCCACGCCGCCGATGTGATCAAAATGACAGTGCGTTAAGAGCAGTTTTTCAATCGTCCAGCCCTTCGCCTCGGCATAGGCAGCGAGCCGATCGCCCTCCGCGCCCGCATCAATCAAAAATCCGTGTTTCGTCTCGTCGTCGATGTAAAAGAACGAGTTGGTCTCGATCATATCGCCGACGGTGATGCACTCGATCATCGTAGTCTCCTTTATTTCGTCCATTCGTAGGCAAGGCGCGGCGACCGGTCACGCACATAGATCGTGCCGCAGAGGATAAATCCGCTGCCCTCAAGACAGCGCTGCATCGGTAGGTTATCCTCGTGTGTGTCCGCGCGCAGATGGTCGTATCTCTCGCGGGCGAACGTGAGGATGTCGCGAAAGACGCCGCGCTCCGTACCGTCGCTCGCCGCGCGGTGAATCGTCGCATAGGGAGAACCGTCCCGCCACGCGCCGCCCTCGATATATGCATAGATGGGATCCTCGCCCGGGATCAGTGCGAAGGCGGCATGGATACGCGCATCCGCATTTTCGCATACATAGAGCACGCCGCGCGCCATATCCGCCTGTACGATCTCCCCAGACGGATAGCCGTCCGTCCACTGCACTGTATTGCCCGCCGCGCGCATAAAGGCGCGTGCCGCCTCATAGATGCGCAGAATGTCCCGGGTGTCCCGATCCGCTGCCCGCCGTATCGTCATATACGTCTCCCCCGCCTTTTTGTTTTCTATTTTACACGAGGATGCACGATTTGGGAAGAAGAAGTATTGACCAAAGTCATTGGACAGCTTATAATTTTTATAGAGAAAAAGAACGCAGGGTTGAAGAAAGCCGGGGGATGCTATGAGCTCCTATCGAATGAAGTCGTGGGAAGAACTGACCATTTGCGACGACTATATGTTCAAGCTGATTATGAGCCGCAAACGCATCTGCAGGAAGGTGCTCGAGCGCATTCTGCACGTCGAGATCAGCGACATCCACTACCTCGAAGCGGAAAAGCCGATGAAGCCGAGTTACCGGAGCAAAGGTGTCCGTCTGGATGTCTATGTGCGGGACGACGCGCATACGGTCTACAACATCGAGATGCAGGTTCGCCAGCCCGAGGGCGACGGTCTTGCCAAGAGGACGCGTTACTACCAGTCGATGATCGATGCGGATCTTCTCGCTGCTGGTGCAGATTATGATGAACTCAACCAAACGATCATCATCTTTATCTGTCCCTTTGATCCCTTTGGTAAAGATCAGTGCATCTACACATTTGAAAATCTCTGCAGAGAAGATACGTCTCTTTTGCTGCGGGACGGCGCGCAGAAGATTTTTCTCAACACAAGGGGCACAGCGGGCGACGTCAGTGACGCACTCAAGGTATTTCTCTCGTATGTGGACGGCGTACTGAGCGGCGACGCGCTCGTACAGGAAATTGAAGATGAGATTCGAAAAGTGAAAACGGAAGAAGGAGAGAGGGTGGAGTATATGACATTTGCTATGAAGATGAGAGACGAGTGGAAGGCCGGTATGTCCGAAGGGCGTATGGCGGGACGTAAAGAAGGCCGCAAGGAGGGCATAAAGGAAGGTGCGCAACAAGATCGGGGAGTCTGTGAAGAAAAGTCTGTAAATCGGATCTTCTATGATGTGTGCAAGTGTTAATCAGGCAATCTGTTCGGATACATAATCGCCAGTTCGCCTCGGATTTTACCCCAGTTCTTTATCGGCATCGTCCATTTCTTAGTGGCTTCAAACGTCGTCAAATAAAGAACCTTTAATAACGCTTGTGCACTAGGAAATACGCTCCGTTGTCGATTTAATCTGCGGTATGATGCATTAAGACTCTCTATGATATTCGTGGTATAAAATGCGGTGCGAACACCCATAGAGAACTTGAATATCGGTGTTATGACGTCCCAATGATCATACCATCTCCGCATGGCCGCTGGATAATGGGAACTCCATTTTTTATCTGCCTCTTCTAGTCTTTTGAGGGCGGTCTTTTCATCAGGAGCCGTGTATATGCTGCGAAGATCCTTGGCAAAGAATTTCATGTCCTTATGCGCCACATATTTCAGGGTATTGCGTACCATGTGTACGATGCAGCGCTGATGCTCCGTTTCCGGAAAGGCCGCCTCTACCGCTTCCTTGAGCCCGCTAAGCCCGTCAGAGCAAAGGATAAGAACATCTTGAACCCC
>NZ_ALJR01000036.1:0-3651 GCF_000287655.1 Selenomonas sp. FOBRC9 | reverse complement strand
CAGGAGTTTTTTCGTTATGAGTCCTTTTCTTTGTTAAATTGTGTTGCACTTAGATTGTACATCCAAGAGATTAAGATAAAAACCGCCCGGAGCACCACCTCCGGACGGCAAAGAATAAATGTGAGGCTAGTCACATCTACACCGTAATCTATTATATGGGATTAGCCTCCAATTTTCAACATGGGAGGCTTTTATCATGTCAAAAAAATCAAATAACCCACTCGATCACGTCCGCGTAAAGCAACGCGGAGCATCGTGGGCATACTATTTCGAGAAGGCAAAGGTTGACGGCAAACGTCGGCGCGGCGAAGGCGGTGGGTATGCCACAGAGCATGATGCACTGATGGCCGGAGTCGAAGCATACAACGCCTACATCGGCGGCGGTGCAAAGAAGAACGATGCCAGCATCAGTTTTGCCGACTATCTCGATATTTGGTACGAACGCACGCGATTGTATGCACGAAACAACACATTGGAGCTACGAGAGAAGAACATTCGCCTGCATATAAAACCTGCGCTCGGCGAGTATCGTCTCTCCTCCCTCTCCCCCGCTATCATTGACCGATTTGTCCAGCAGAAGCGCAAGGACGGCTATGCCTATGAGACTGTCGCTCGGATCCTCAGCAACATCTCCACGGCACTCGACTATGCGATCTATCCGATGGAGCTGCTGCGGGAAAATCCTGCACGCCTTATCAAGGTGCCGGGCAAGGAGTTCGCCCCGCTCAGTCATCGGCAGCCGCGTCGACGTATCGAGGACAGCGAGCTTGCGCTGATCTTTCAGCGGCATCCGTTCGGCTCGACGTTCCACATGCCGCTTGTCATTGGTCTCTATTTCGGCACGCGCATCGGCGAGGCACTCTGTCTCTCATGGGATAATTGCGATATGCAACGCATGACGATTGCCGTCACACAGCAAATACAACGGCTTGCTATGCGCGGAAAGATCGGCCTGCATTACGTCTGCGACCTTAAAACCGACAGCAGCCGTCGGACGCTTTCCTTCGATGCACAGGTCATTCTCCCCCTCCTGCAGCATTGGAAGCGACAGCAGGCGAAGAATGAGCTCTACTATGGAGAGGATTACTTTTATAATTACATTGTACCCGCAAAAGACTATCAAGGACGGGACATCAAAAAGATTGTCTCCCTTGAAAAGGGCTACCCCGCCCCGGGATCGCGCATTGATATTATCTGCACGCAGCCGAACGGAAAGTACATCAAGCCAACAACCTTAGGCTATCAGTGCAAGCGGATCCGCGAGCTCGGTGTCCGAGACTTCGACTTTCACTGCATGCGGCACACGAACCTCACCATGCTCGGCGAGTCGCAGGCCGCTCCGAATGACATCATGGCGCGTGCGGGGCACTCGGACTACGGCACAACGCTCCGCTACATCGAGAACCGCCCAGAGATGCAGGCCGTCCCCGTGCAGATTATCTCGGGCAAGGTGAAGAATGTACTGTAACTCCACAAAAAAAAAGACCGCCCAAAAGCCTGTGGATGTGATATAATCCGAGCAGGTGCTATCTATTCGGTAGGCGGTCAATCTTAGCCCCTGAGAGGGGGCGATGCCGATGGAGCTATACGACTTTTTGGCGTTAGTGTTCATGGTGACGATTTGTATCGTTGCATTAAAGGCATAAGAAAACCCGCCTGACCCCAGCTAAAGTTTAGGCGGGATTTTCTCACCGAGATAAGTTTGGGGCTGACCGTTTACACGATAGCACCTTTTCTATGGCTATTATACGCCATGATCGGAGAAATAGCAATACTCCGTCCCCGTCTCCCGTTTGTCTCCCTCGAAAATTGGGAGACAAACGGGAGACATTTTACTAAAACGGGAGACAAGAAAAACCTTGCGCCCTTGAGATTCAAGGGTCTATTTCCCTATTTCCAGATTCGCCCGGGATACCATTGCAGGTGCGGCATATTGATTGTATTGTTTTGTTCCATCCGGAATCCTCTCTTGGTCATTCATTTTTCACAGGTTATAGTCGCTTCATTATTTCGAATGATATTTATTATGCCATACATATTAAGCTGCCGCAACGAAAATTCAAAATGTAGTGCAGAAAGGGACTGCCGCACGACGATACATTCGTGCAACAGCCCCGTATCTCTAAGCAAAAAGTATGATTATCGTACAACGTTACGAAATCGCCGCGTCAATATCGGTAATGCCCGCTTCCAGCAGCATCCCAATGAACTCTTCCCCATTGATGAGGCGTACGCCGCACTCGCCCGCTTTTTGAACCGCTTTTTCGGAAAATACCGCAGAGGTCAATGCCCATGCCAAGGGAGTATACTCACCGTCAAGCGAATCTGCTTGCTGTTTCTTATAGTTGCTGATCTGCTCTACTGCATGTTCGTTCGTCTCCCCCACATGCTGCTTTACCTGAGGAAACGCTGATAAAACACGGATAACAAGGCTTGCGTTATCCACAGGCATCAGTTCTACAGTTTCTCATGCAAAAAGTGGAAAAGCATGCCCATATCTCTTTCTTTCCTTCCCCGAACCTCCCGTTTGAACGGGAGGTTCGAGAAAAAGGGCACACTTATCCCGTTGTCATGCAAAACTCTCTCTGCCTTCCTGCCCTCAAACACATGACGAGATTCGCCGACGCAAAGAGCAGATAGTATTGCAGAAGGTTCTTCCTGTGTCCGCGATACCTTGTCTTACCCGCATGAAACAGACGCTTCACAATGAGAAAAGGATGCTCCACCTTGCTGCGAACCGAGGCTTTCGCATGCTCGATCTGCCTGTCCCAATTCGTCCCTTTGTATTCTTTCGTCATGCGCTTCTGCGAGGGGCTTTGGGCAATGCGGTAGTCCACGTCTGAAAGCTCGGACCTCTCTCGGATTTCCGTGCGTTTTTCCACACCGAGATACCCCGAATCCCCATAGACCGTATGATCATCTTCGCGGATCAGCGCATGGGTTTGGGTAATGTCGTGCACGTTGGCGGCGGTCGCTGTGATCGTATGGACGTATCCTGTTCCGGCATCCGCACCGGAATGGATCTTCATGCCGAAGTACCACTGATTCCCCTTCTTCGTGGAGTGCATCTCAGGGTCACGGGACTTTGTCGCGTTCTTGGTCGAACTCGGTGCATGAATGATGGTTGCATCAACAATCGTGCCGCCGTGCATGATGAGTCCAGACGCGTCTAGGCGTTGTTTCACATCATCGAAAATCTTGCGGGCGATGTCGTGCTTTTCCAGCAGATGCCGAAAATGCAGAAGTGTCGTGGCATCGGGTGTCTGTTCTGTGGAAAAGTCAATCCGCAGAAACTGTTTCATGGCATAGCTGTCGTAAATTGCATCCTCGATTCCCTCATCGGAAAGACCGAACCAGTTCTGCATAAGGTACATACGCAGCATGGTTTCTAGGGGGATCAGTTTTCTGCCGCGCTCTTTCTGGACATAGTACGGCGCGATGAGTGCCATCCATTCGTTCCAAGGAATGATGGATTCCATGGCTTCCAGAAAGGCTTCACGGCGTGTTGTTCTCTTGCGGTTTGCGTACTCCATGTCGGTAAAGGTTTGCTGCACCATGATGTTGCCTCTCTCTCGTCGTGTTGCTGTTTTCCTCTATTGTAATATTTCGGAGCTCAATCGTGCAACAAAAGAATTTTTCAGTGTTTCCCTA
>NZ_ALJR01000035.1:0-9529 GCF_000287655.1 Selenomonas sp. FOBRC9 | reverse complement strand
GCTCGTTGCTCATGTAACCGAGGTGGTTTTCCATCTCGCCGTTGAGCATGGCTTCAAACATGGGACCGAAGATTTCTTTGAGGGCGTTTTGCATGTCTTCTACACTCTTGGGCTGATACTCTTCGATAATTGCCTTAGCGAGCGTTGCACCGCGCCGTGGGGGCCTCTTTGACATAAGGTTTCCTCCTTAGTTTTTGACTTCCCCTCACGGGGAGTGCTCCTAAGCTGTCTTCCTACTTACACAGTTTATTATACACTCCTATTTATCGGGAACTCCTCCAAGGAGCACGCTAATCTTCGCTCGAAAATCAACGACAACGAAAACAGCCCCGCTGTATTGATGCGATTTTTCGCAGAGACAGCGGGGCTGTTTTCCTTTATTTATTTTATTGCGTTCGTTGATTTCATCAGTGAGCCTTCATAATGCAGCGTCGCAAAATAATCGTCCACCGTCTGTGCGCGGCGGATGAGCTCGACAGTGCCGTCCTCGCGCAGGAGGAGTTCGGCGCAGTGGAGCTTGCCGTTGTAGTTGAACCCCATCGCGCTGCCGTGCGCCCCCGTGTCGTGAATGACGATGATGTCGCCGATGCCGATCTGTGGCAACGCACGGTCTATGGCGAATTTATCATTGTTCTCGCAGAGCGAGCCGGTGACATCATAGACATGATCCGCGGGCGCGTGCTCCTTGCCGAGAACGGTGATGTGATGATACGCACCGTAGAGCGCGGGGCGCATGAGATTCGCCATGCAGGAGTCGAGCCCGACGTAGTGCTTGTAGGTGTCCTTCTTATGCAGAACCATCGAGACGAGCCAGCCCGCATCCCCCGTGATCGCGCGCCCGCTCTCCGTGCGGATGGCGACATCCCCAAGTCCCGCGGGACGCATGATTTCGTTATAAAGCCGCTCAATGCCCGCACCGACCGCCGCGAAGTCCACGGGATCTTCCTCCGGACGGTACGGGATGCCGAAGCCGCCGCCGAGGTTAACGAACTCGACGTGAATACCGACTTTTTCCTTCAGCTCCACGGCGAGCTCGAACATGATGCGCGCCGTGAGGAGGAACGCCTCCGTGCGCAGCTCGGCGGAGATGACCATCGTGTGCAGTCCGAACCGCCGCACGCCCATCTCGCGCGCCCGCGCATAGCCCTCAAGCATCTGCGTGTGGGTCAGTCCGTATTTTGCCTCAACGGGTTTCCCGATAATATCGTTGCCCTCGATCGTGTCCCCCGGATTGTAGCGGAACGAAAGCACCTCGGGCAGTCCCGCGTGCTTCGCCATATAATCAAGGTGCGTGATGTCGTCGAGATTGATCACGGCGCCGAGTGCGATTGCCTTTTGGAACTCGTCGAACGGCGTATCGTTCGACGTGAGCATGATCTCCTCGCCAACAACGCCCGCCGCTTCCGAGATAAGGAGCTCGGCGATGCTGCTGCAGTCCGTCCCCGCGCCCTCCTCGTGCAGAATCTCGACAATGCGCGGATTCGGCAGTGCCTTCACCGCGAAATGCTCACGAAAGCCGGGTGCCCACGCGAACGCATCGCACAGGCGGCGGCAGTTCGCGCGGATCTTCCCCTCGTCGTAGATGTGAAACGGCGTCGGGAATTTTTTAATGAGTTCTATGGTCTGTTCGCGCTCGAGCGGAAAGTTCTTTTCGTTCATATTATCCTCCCCCATGTGAATGTGCCCCATTATAGCAACGCGGGCGAAGGGTGTCAAATTGTATACCTTGACGAACGGCGCGCCCTCCCCTATAATGAGGGCTATCTTTTTATATGATAATGAGAACTGTCAAAGGAGGGTTCCGCATGAAGTTCGGAGGAAAGGTGCAGCGCCTTGCGGCGGTATTCGCCTGCACGGCGCTGCTCGGCACAGCTCTTGCAGGCTGCGGAGATAACGGGGCGTCGTCGGATGAGATCAAGATCGGCGCGAATTTTGAAATGACGGGCAACACGGCGAACTACGGCATCTCGACGCTCGAGGGGCTAAAGCTCGCGATTAAGGAAGCGAACGATGCGGGCGGCGTCAATGGGAAGAAGATCGTCCTCATCGAGGCGGACAACAAGTCCGAGGCGGCGGAGTCCGTGAATGCGGCGACGAAGCTCATCTCCGACGATCATGTCCGCGCGATTGTGGGTCCCGCAACGACGGCAAACGTCATCGCAGAGTCGCAGGTCGCCTCGGACAACAAGGTTCCCGTCATCGCGCCGGACGCGACGGCGGTTGACGTAACGGTCGAGAACGGCACGGTGAAGCCGTGGATTTTCCGCAGCTGCTTCATCGACCCCCAGCAGGGCGACGTCATGGCGAAGTTCGCACTCGACACGCTGAAGGCAAAGACGGCGGTTATCTACCTCGACAATTCGACGGACTACTCCAAGAGTCTCGCACAGGTCTTTGAAAAGGTCTTTACAGCGGGCGGCGGGCAGGTCGTCATGACTGAGGCGTTCCTCGCAAAGGATCAGGATTTCAAGGCGACGCTGACGCGTCTGCGCGGCGCGAATGCCGACGTGATCTTCGTTCCCGCGTACTACGAGGAGGTCGGCAAGATCGTCAAGCAGGCGCGCGAGATCGGCATCTCCGCCCCCATCATCGGCACGGACGGCTGGGACGATGCAAAGGTCGCGGAGCTCGCGGGCGCGGCGGCGCTGAACGGCACGTATTTCAGCACGCATTACTCGGATAAGGACGAGTCGGTACGCCCCTTCATTGACGCCTATCAGAAGGAATACGGACACGCCCCGAATGTCTTTGCCGCGCTCGGCTACGACGCGGGCAAACTCCTCGTCGACGCGCTGAAGCGCGCGGGTTCGGACGATCCCGAGGCGCTCCGCAAGGCAATCGAGGAGACGAAGAATCTCACGGTCGGCACCGGCACGATCACGATGGATGCCGAGCACAACCCGATCAAGCAGGCGGTCATCCTGGAGAGTAAGGACGGCGACCGCACGGTCGTGGCGAAGATTATGCCGAGCATGTGATTCGTCGATACGAATAGTGTCAGAGAGCCGCAAATACGCGGCTCTTTTTCATCAATAACACAGCCCACAGGAGGCGGTTCTATGGAGTTCATGCAGCAGATTCTCCAACAGCTCATCAACGGAATCTCGCTCGGCAGCATCTACGCGCTCATCGCGCTCGGATATACGATGATCTACGGCATCATCAAGCTCATCAATTTCGCGCACGGCGACATCTACATGGTCGGCGCGTACCTCGGGTTCTACGCCGTCACGCTCGGCATCCCCGTCGTGCCGGCGATCCTGATCTCCATGGCGGTGACCTCCCTGCTCGGCATCGCGGTCGAGCGGTTCGCCTACCGCCCGCTGCGCCATGCACCGCGCATCTCGGTGCTCATCACGGCGATCGGCGTATCGTTCCTCCTGGAGTACGTCATGATGGCGCTCGTCTCGCCGACGCCGCGCACGTTCCCCGCGACGATCAGCGACGTCTCGTGGACATTTGAAGGCCTCGTCATCAGCGGGCAGCAGCTCCTCATCATGGGCGTGACCTTCGTGCTCATGGTCATCCTCACCTATATCGTGCGCGCGACGAAGATCGGCAAGGCGATGCGAGCCGCGTCCTACGACACCGAGGCAGCGCAGCTCATGGGCATCAACGCCGACCGCATCATCTCCATCACGTTCGCCATCGGCTCGGCGCTCGCGGCGGTTGCGGGCGTCCTCATCGGCATCTACTACAACTCCATCGATCCGCTGATGGGTCTCATGCCGGGCATCAAGGCGTTTGTCGCGGCGGTCTTCGGCGGCATCGGCATCCTGCCGGGCGCGGTCGTCGGCGGCATCGTGCTCGGTATCGTGGAGGCGTTCATCTCGGGATTCGGCTTCTCGATGTTCCGCGACGCCGCCGCATTTGCGATCCTCATCCTCGTGCTGCTCCTGAGGCCCGCGGGCATTTTCGGCAAAAATATCAAGGAAAAGGTCTAAGGAGGTGCGCATATGAAAATCCTGCAAAACGGCGACCTCAAAATGCTCCTCTTTGCCCTCGCCGTCTACGGCGTCATCATGGGGCTGACGGGCACAGGCGTGCTCAGCGCGTTCTGGCAGCTCAACCTCATCTTTGCCGGGCTCAACATCATGCTCGCGGCGAGCCTGAACCTCATCAACGGCTATACGGGGCAGTTCTCGCTCGGACACGCGGGGTTCATGGCGATCGGCGCGTACGTCGGCGTCATCCTGACGACGAATTTTCACCTCCCCTTCATCGTCGCGCTCCTCGCGGGCGGCGCGGCGGCAGGACTGCTCGGCGCGCTCATCGGACTGCCGACCCTGCGCCTGCGCGGCGACTACCTCGCGATCGCGACCCTCGGGCTCGGCGAGATCGTCCGCATCTTCATCATCAACGTGCCGTATGTTGGCGGCGCGGCGGGCTTTAAGGGCATCCCCCACCTGACGAACTTCACATGGGTGTTCTTCATCATGCTCGCCACCCTTTTCATCATCAAAAATTTCGTAAACTCCCGCCACGGGCGCGCCTGTCTCGCCATCCGTGAGAACGAGATCGCCGCCGAAGCGATGGGCATCAACACGACGCGGTACAAGGTGCTCGCCTTTACCATCGGCGCGGCGTTCGCCGGCGTCGCGGGCGTCCTCTTCGGACACAATATGTATATCCTCAGCCCCGCATCGTTCACCTTCATGCAGTCGTTCAACATCCTCATCATGGTCGTCATGGGCGGGCTCGGCTCGATGACCGGCTCGATCGCGGGCGCGCTCGTCGTGACCTTCCTCTCCGCGGCGCTCGCGAGCTTCCCGAACGCGCGCATGATCGTCTACGCGCTCGCGCTCATCCTCATGATGTTCTACCGCCCGCAGGGGCTCTTCGGCTACGTTGAGGTCACGGCGATGCGTCCGCTGAATCGATTCTTCAGGAAAGGGGGCGAGGCATGATGGCCCAGGATCTGCTCAAGGCGACGGACGTCTCCATGGTGTTCGGCGGGCTTTCCGCCGTCTCCGACCTGAACCTCCACATCCGCGAGGGCGAACTGCTCGGGCTCATCGGACCGAACGGCGCGGGCAAGACCACGGCGTTCAACCTCTTCACGGGCGTCTACCGCCCCACGACGGGCGAGATCACCCTGCGCGGCAAGAGCATCGTCGGGCTCGCGCCGTATGAAATCACGGCACGCGGCATCGCGCGCACGTTCCAGAATATCCGGCTCTTCGGCGAGCTCTCCGTCCTCGACAATGTAAAAATCGCGTACCACAGTCACATGAACTACGGTCTCCTCGAAGCGATGCTGCGCGTCGGACGCTACCGCGCCGAGGAGGAAAAGCTCGAAGAGGAAGCGATGCGTCTCCTTGAGATTTTCCGGCTCGCGGACAGCGCGGCGGAAAAGGCAAAGAACCTCCCCTACGGCGCGCAGCGGCGGCTTGAGATCGCGCGCGCGCTTGCCGCACAGCCCGCGCTCCTGCTCCTCGACGAGCCGGCGGCGGGCATGAACCCGCAGGAAACGCAGGAGCTCATGGAGATGATCCGCTGGGTGCGGCGCGCATTCGGCATCACGATCCTCCTCATCGAGCACGACATGTCGCTCGTCATGGGCATCTGCGAACGCATCTATGTGCTTGAGTACGGCACGGTCATCGCGGCTGGCACGCCCGCGGAGATTCGATCGAATCCCGAGGTCATCCGCGCATATCTCGGGGCGGAGGAATAATCATGGCAAACGAACAAAAAGCAACTGCGCCCATGCTCAGCGTCACCGATCTCCATGTCTACTACGGCGCGATCCACGCGCTCAAGGGACTGTCCCTGACGGTGAATCAGGGGGAGATCGTCACCCTCATCGGCGCGAACGGTGCGGGCAAATCCACGACGCTGCGCACCATCTCGGGGCTGATCGTGCCGCGCGGCGGCGACATCACATTCGAGGGCAGCTCCATCGCGGGGCACAAGGCGCATGAGATCGTCCGCCGCGGCATCTCGCAAGTACCCGAGGGGCGGCGCGTTTTCGCCGACATGACCGTCATGGAGAACCTCGAGCTCGGCGCGTTCACGCGCAGCGATGCGGACGGCATCGCCGCCGACATGGAGACGGTTTTCGCCAGGTTCCCGCGCCTGAAGGAACGCCGCACGCAGCTCGCGGGCACGCTCTCGGGCGGCGAACAGCAGATGCTCGCGATGGGGCGCGCCCTCATGAGCCGCCCGCGCCTGCTCCTGCTCGACGAGCCGTCGATGGGGCTTGCGCCTCTCCTGATCAAGGAGATTTTCTCCATCATCGTCGACATCAACGCCGCGGGGACAACCATCCTCCTCGTAGAGCAGAACGCGAACATGGCGCTCTCCATCGCGCACCGCGCCTACGTCCTCGAAACGGGGCGCATCACCCTCGCGGGCGACGCAAAAGAACTCGCCGCGAGCGAGGACGTCCGCAAAGCGTATTTGGGCGGATAATGCGCCGCATTTTCAATTAATAAAGAAGGAAAAGCCGCCGTAAACCTCGAATATTAGAAAAAAAGACGTTACCATACGCATGGGTAAGGAGGGCGTTTATGTTTGTTGAAAACTGTATGACGAAGAATCCCGTGACCATCGCACCGGACGCGGGGCTCGGCGAAGCTGCAAAAGTCATGGAGAAGGGCGGGTTCCGCCGTCTGCCCGTCGTGGAGCACGGTCGGCTCGTCGGGTTCTTCACGAACCGCGACCTCCTGCGCGCCTCCCCATCGGCGGCAACGACGCTCGACCGCTTCGAGGAGCGCACCCTGCTCTCTAAGATCAAGGTCGCAGACGTCATGCAGAAAAACGTCGTCACGGTCACGGATACCATGACTATTGAGGAGGCGGCGCTGATCCTGTCGCGCGAGAAGATCGGCGGTATGCCCGTCCTCTCCTCGGCAGGCAAGCTCGTCGGCATCATCTCCTCCACGGACATCTTCAAGGCGTTCGTCGCCGTCATGGGACTCGATACCGGCAAGACGCGCCTGACGATCCACGTCGCCGACCGCAAGGGCGTCCTGCGCGATATTTCGACCGTCCTCGCCGAGATGGACATCAGCATCGACAGCATGGTCACGATGCCGCAGCCGGACGGCACCTACGAGATCATCATCCGCGCCGACATCCCGAACGTCGACACCGTGAAAGAGCGGCTTTTCGCCAAGGGATTCCGCGTGACGAATGTGACACAGTTGGGATGAGCTTTATTCTTGAAACGATACCCGGGATTGCCGACGGCACTCCCGGATTTTTATTTGATGGAGCAACCTTGCCCTTGGATAGAGACACATCGGTTTTTACAAGAATGAAAATTTCTTTTCCTGCGCCGCATCCTAATAAAACGAATAACGGTTTGTATTCACCGCCCTCCGATAACCTTTCCATCCGGTCCGATGAGAATCACGAGTGCCGTCGGAAAATCTGAAAGGAGTGCACGCCCCTTTTCAGGTCCCAGTACAAAAATTGCCGTAGACAGCATATCTGAGAGTATGCCGGCATGTCCTTCCCATGCCGGACTGTCAGTTGAGAGCGGCAGAATCACCGTCACAGAGGCGAGTCCCGTATCCGCCGGATAGCCCGTGCGCGGATCGATCAGATGATGGTAGCGCTTCCCCTCGTACATGAAATAGCGTTCGTCATCCCCCGATGCCGAAAGAACCTCGTTTGAAAGCGGCATCACGAGCAGCATATCCACAGACGACGTGCCGCGTGGATTGCGAATTCCTACCTGCCACGGCTCCCCCTCGGAATTCGTCCCAATTCCGAGCATCGAGCTTGCCCCAAGATCTGCGAGTGCTCCCTTCAGGTGCGCCCCATCCCAGTGCTCCAAGATCTCATCAAGCGCATATCCCTTGATCAGCCCTCCGCGGTCGATTTGCATCCCCGGTTTCATCAGGCGCCCCTCATAGATCGGCACGCCATCCATATTTCCCTCACGCAATTCGAGATACTGATAGCCCACATGTGCACGCGCCTCCCTGATCTCTGCCTCCGTCGGCGGCTCTCCGCGCGTACGTGCCTCCGACCACAACGTAGTCAGTGTCCCCATGGTCACATCAAACGCGCCGTCCGACCGCCGTGAAATCGCCTGCGCAAGGGAAAGCATCTCATAAAGCTCCGCGGGAATCTTCGTCCACTCCCCTGATCCTGCGGCGGCTTCCATCTCAAGTATCGCAGTGCGATCCGGATTCGTATCCATATCCGAAAGCAGGTCGTATGCCTCTTCCACCGCCATGCGCGCCGCTTTCTCCGTACCGCGCGCCTGAATACGTGCCACCGTCCCAAGCACGAGATGCGTATCCTCCGCCGTTGTCTCTTTCGAATCCTTTTCCGTCAGGCACCCCGTGAACAAAATACTTGCCGCAGCCATGAGCACTGCGGCGCAAAATACCCGCTTGGCAGGAATCCCGCAATGTGCGGCGAATCTAAAAAGCATGTGACGTTCCTTTCATAATCATCGTGCGGCCATTTACAAATTTTTAGTGCAAAAGGAGGAGGCGATCCATGCCGCAGCGTACCAGACTTTATGAAGTACTCCGCTTCGTCCTCGTCGGCGGTGCGTGTTTTCTCCTCGACTACGGACTCCTCTACGTTCTCACGGCGCATCTGGGTGTCTACTACCTCGTCTCCGCCGGGATCTCCTTCACCGTCTCCGTCTTTCTCAACTATTGGCTGTGCCTCGTCTGCGTCTTTCGCGGCGCAGCTGCGCAGACACACCGCGCAAAGATGCTCTTTTTCGGCTCGAGTATCGCGGGGCTCGGACTGAATCAGCTGCTCATGTGGTCTCTTGTCGATCTCCTGCACATCCATTATATGATTGCAAAACTCATAGCGGCGGGTATTGTCATGCTGTGGAATTACGTCCTCAAACGCCGCGCCGTCCTCGGTAAAACCTAAAATACCCATGCAGTCGTTCCGGCAATACGGGAACCCGCATATCGGAATACATTTTTTTCAGAGCGTTTTCCCTTACCGCATTGTAACAGTTCCCCCGACCTCTATGCAAGTTTTTCACGAAATACGACTATTCCCGCTCTAAATACGCGTAATTTCTCATGTTTTCAATAGATTTTTCATGTATGGTGAATTGTCAAGTCAAGTGCAACACTTTATTGAAAAAGACTTCATAAGGAGTTCTCCATCCTAAGCATTTACGCGGACGCATGTTAAGCTCATGCACGACTCTTTGCACATCCTCCTCACGTACCTCGTCAAGTGATCGGTCTTTTGGGAAGTATTCGCGCAGGAGCCCGTTTGTATTTTCATTGGTTCCGCGCTGCCATGGCTGATGTGGTGGTGGAAAGTAGTAGGGCACATGCAGTGCCTCAGTCACTTGTCTATGTTTGGCAAACTCCTTGCCCCTGTCCGGCGTAATCGTATGTACGGGATAGACCTTCAAGGCATCAATCGTTGCGTCCCTTACTGCCTCACTCGTCTTTTTAGGCAGCTTTCGTCCAATTAAGAACCGGCTCTTTCGATCTGCTTTCGTTAGCAGACACGCGCCACCTGTCCTTCCTGCAACCGTATCACCTTCCCAGTCGCCAATGCGACCACGGTTGTTTGCGATTGCCGG
>NZ_ALJR01000034.1:0-33590 GCF_000287655.1 Selenomonas sp. FOBRC9 | reverse complement strand
GAGCGCCTCCCGCTCCGCATCGAAGAGGGCGACGAGCGCCTCGCCCTTTTCCTCCTCGCCGAGCGCGGCGGCGACCATGCGGACGGCCGCGCGCAGCTCCTCGGCATTATGTGGTTTCCTGCAGGCGACGACGCGGATGCCGAGTTCCGGCAGTGTCTGCGCGGGTCCCGCGTCGATGTCGGCATCGAGGAATACCACGTCGGGATGCAGGGCGAGCACACGCTCCGCCGACAGGTGATTGATTTTCTCCGCGATGCCCTCGGCGATATCGACGATGTTGGAGCTGTTCGGATCGTCCGCCATGTGGTCGATGCCGACGAGGCGCTCCGGCGGGAGCATCCCGAGCACAATGTTGTCCAGCCACAGCCCGTAGTTCAGAATCCGCACAGGCTTTTCTTCGAACGCAACCGCGTGCCCCTGCGCGTCCGTCACCGTATAGCCCGTTTCCTGCGGCGCGGAAGCCTTTCCGCAGCCAAAGGCGAACAAGAGAGGCAATACGGCGAGCAGCAGGTACATCATCCGGCACACTGTATTCATGCAAGTCCCTCCTCACCGTACGCCAAAATCATACTCCACTGCAAAATCAAACAGCCCTGGATACATGCGGTTCGCCATGTAGCCGACGGCATCGATCGTGCGTATCTGCGGGCCGTAGACGAATTTCAGCGGAATGGGATAGAGCCGGTTATTTTGGATGAAGCCGAGATGGCGGAACGCGGGGTTCTCTCGTATTTTCTCAACCTCCTGCTCTTTTTCGTCATAAGTGACGACGAACACGACATCGGGATTTTCTTCCATGATGTTCTCCGTTCCGACCGCCGCACTCGTATGCGGGACATCGCCGCCGATTGCCGCCGCCATATCCCCCGCGATCTTGTCGCGCCCATAGGAAGCGACGATGCTGCTCATGAGGTCGAGGATCATGACCTTTGGCTTTTCCACATCCCGCGCCTTCTCTCGGATCAAATCGATGCGTGCATAGGTATCCGCGACGATTTTCTCCGCCGCAGCGTCACGGCGAAACACCGCGCCCATATCGCGGACGAACTTCATCTCGCGCGCGATCGTCTCCACGGCGTTCAACTTGCCCGGCGCGGTCGTGTTGAGCGGCACCATCGTATGAACGCCCTTGCCGTTCCAGTATGCGGTGCTGCCAAGCCGATTTTTGGAGAAAAACTCCTGCTGCGCCACGATGAGGTCGGGATTCAGTGCAAGCAGATGCTCCGCGTTCACCTCCGAGCGTTTCATCGGGGGAAAGGAGTCGAACACCGCTCTGTTGCATTCCTTGATGCCAAACGTGGGGTTGTTCTGACTCGGCACCGCGGCGATCACGCCATGCGTCACGCCGAGATCCATCAGCAGTTCGGATTCGTTCGCGCCGATGATAACGACGCGCTCCGGGATGCGGTCAAATGTCTCAACGTTCGCGCCCAGTTCGAAGTAGTTTTCTACATTGATATTCTCGACGGTGACCGCCCCCGGCAGCTCCGCTTCTCTCTGAGGTTCTCCCCCGCAGCCCGTGAGCAGGAGCGCGAGCGCCGCCGTCAATGCGTATAACGTATGCTTCATCCGCGCCCACCCCCGTATTTACGCCGAAACAGCATCCACAGGAAGAGCGGCGCGCCCGCGAGTGTCGTTGTGACACCGATGGGCAGCTCCGTCCCCGGGACGATATTGCGTCCGATGATATTTGCCCACGCGAGGAAGGCGCCCCCGCCGAGCGCGCTCAGGGGGATGATATATCGATGCGCGCTGCCCGTCACGAGGCGAACGGCGTGCGGGACGATGAGCCCCACAAATCCGATCATGCCTGCGGCATAGACCGCGCTCCCGACCATCACCGCCGTGACGGCAATATATATTTTGCGGTAGAGCGCAAGATCCCGCCCCATGCTGAGGGAAAGCTCGTCCCCCATGAGCATGAGATCGAGCACGCGCCGCTGCGAGATAAAATAGAGCACCCCCGCCGCCATAACGAGCGCGAGCACGGCGAGCAGTGCAGGACGCACAGTCCCAAGGCTTCCCATCATCCAAAACTGAATCGAGCGCGTCTTGCTCGGCTCCGCCATCGCCGCAATGACGAAGCTGAGCGCTGCCGAACACGCGGCATTCGTCGCAAAGCCCGCGAGCAGCAGCGTCAGACTGCCGCCGCTCGCCTTGGTCAGCGAAGCGATGAGGAGGATGAACGCGGAGACCGCGACCGCGCCGAAAAAGGCAAAAAGCCCCGTCCCGTCGAGCCCCCACAGCGTCCCAATGCCAGCGACAATGGCGAGCACCGCTCCCAGGCTCGCCCCGGAGGAGATGCCGAGCAAATAGGGATCGGCGAGCGGATTTTTCATCACCGCCTGCATGACCGCCCCCGCCGCCGCAAGCCCCGCCCCGATCAGGAAGGACAATGCGAACTGCGGCAGGCGCAGACAGGCGATCACGTCCTGCCGGATACTGCCCGCCCCCGCAGGATCGGCGACACTCAGCCAAATATATTGTATGGTCTCCGTAAATCCGAGCGGAATCGTTCCGCGCCCGAGTGCATAGACCGTGACGAGGATCAGCGCCGCCGCAAGGCTCAAGGTACGCAGAGTTCCGCCCATCATCGCCCGCCCCTCTCGTAGAGCACGGCGGGGCGCCCGTCGGTGCGCAGGGACACCGCCGCCCTGATGCGGTAGAGATCGCCGATGAGTTCGGGCGTCAGCACCTCGGCGGGCGTTCCCTCCGCGATGATCTTTCCCCTCTGTAGGGCGACGATCCGATCGCAGTACATCGCTGCGATATTGAGGTCATGGATCGCGGCGACGACGGTAAGTCCGCGTGCGCTGATGAGATCCATAATT
Source organism: Selenomonas sp. FOBRC9 (assembly GCF_000287655.1). Lineage (NCBI taxonomy): Bacteria > Bacillati > Bacillota > Negativicutes > Selenomonadales > Selenomonadaceae > Selenomonas > Selenomonas sp. FOBRC9. Next base: position 30,759 of record NZ_ALJR01000034.1, on the reverse strand, counting down.
TGCAGCTGATAGGTGATGTCCAGATGATTCGTCGGTTCGTCGAGGATGAGACACGGCGTCTCCTGCGTGAGGGCACGCGCGAGCATCACGCGCTGCTGCTCGCCGCCCGAAAGCCACGAGAAGCTGTCCCGCTCCATCGAAAGAACGCCCGTCTCGTCCATGGAGCGCCGCGCGATCGCGATGTCCTCCGCGTTGTCCCCCTCGGTAATGCCCTTGTACGGCGTGCGCCCCATGAGCACAACGTCGCGCACGGAGAAGTCAAATCCGTGTCCATGGTGCTGCGCGAGTACCGCCGTCTCCTTGGCGCTTTCCTTATACGAGAGCGCCGACAGATCGCGCGCCCCGAGGCGAATGCAGCCGCCCGAAGGTTTCAGCACGCGATAGATGCATTTGAGCAGGGTACTCTTGCCGCTGCCGTTGGGACCGATAAGCCCCGTCAGCCGATGTGCGGGAAACGTCACGGTCACGCCGTCGAGCACACGTTTTTCCCCGTACTGTGCGGACAGATCCGCAATCTGTATCTTCATTCCGCTCCTCCAAATCGATAGGCACGGCGCGTCAGCATGACGATAAACGCAGGCGCGCCCATGAGGGCAAGCATCACGCCAAGCGGGATATCAACACCGCGCACGAGCACCCTGCCGAGGATGTCCGCCCATACCGCCGCGATGCCGCCGAAGAGAACCGCAGCAGGGAGCAGCCGCCGATGATCCGCCCCCACCAGCATCCGTGTAAAATGCGGAACGAGCAGACCGAGGAAGCCGATCAGCCCCGCGTTCAGCACGACAGCGCCGACGAGCAGTGCATTCAGCCCAAGATAGAGCCGCATAAATGGCAACAGCGGGCGCCCCAAGGGGATCGCCGCCGTCTCGCCTTCGAGCATGAGGTTGAGGATACGCGACTGCGTGATAAAAAAGAGCGTCATCAGCACGACGACGGCAAGGAGCGCGAGCGTTGCGGGCAGTTTCGCCGCGGCAACGCTCCCCATCAGCCAATAGAGCGTTACATCCATGCCCGTGGAGTTTGCCCCGAGATAGATGAGTACCCCTGTGATGCCGCTGCACACAGCGGCGAGCGCAATGCCGAGGATGAGCAAATACGAGATCCCCGCGCCGCCGATTCTCCCCACGGCGGCAATCGTAAGAGCGGAGACCAGTACGGCACCAAGAAAAGCGCCGACTCCCATGGAGCCGGCGCCCAGTGCCGTACCGATGCCGAGGAATACCGCACACGCGACGCCGAGCGACGCCCCGGACGATACCCCCATGATGTAGGGATCCGCCATGGGATTCCGAAAGATCGCCTGCATGACGGTACCCGAGAGCGCGAGCCCCATGCCGACGCAGGCGGCGAGCAGGATGCGCGGCAGACGCAGATCCCATACCGCGCTCGCCGCACCCATGCCGATCTCAGGCGGCATGCCGCCAAAGAATTGAAAGCGCAGAATCTCTATGAGCCCCCCGGGCGCAATCGGCAGATAGCCAAGCAGCAGCCCCGCAAAGAGGGAAAGGAGCAGAATGCCCCCCGCCCCTCCAAAGAGCAGGACATCCGGCATCCGCCGCAGCCGGTACAACAGATTTGTCATAATTAAAGCTCGAAGTTTGCCGAGAACGTGAAGGTGCGCGGCGCGCCGAGTGCAAGGCTCGTGCTGTTGTCACGCATGCTCCAGTAATCCTTGCCCGCGATGTTGTAGAGCATCGCACGGAACGTCACGGGTGTCTTGTCGATCTTTGTCTGGTACGCGGCGCCAAGATCAAAGAGGACATGCGAGGGAACGCGAATCACGCCGTTGTTGATCGTCCCGCTCCCCACATAGTTCATGCGCCCGATGACCGACCATGCCTCGGAGGGGTGATAGACAATGCCCATCGTCCCCGTCCAGCGCGGCATCCCGTCGACGCCCTTGCCGTCGTTCGCGCCGTTCTTGGTCTTTGTCTGCTTGAAATTGCTGTAGGAAACGCCGCCGACGAGATCCCAGCGGTCGGCAATACTGCCCGTGAACGCCCACTCCGCGCCCTTGTTCTCGCGCTCTCCATTGTTTTCAAGATAAACGCCGTCGGATTTCTGTACATCAATGGAGTTTGCCTGACGAATTTGAAACAGGCTGAGCGTATGGAGGAAATTCCCGCTCTTCACCTTCACGCCGATCTCATTCTGCTTCGTCTTCGCGGGATCAAGCGTTTCCCCCTTATTCTTATACGAGGTTCCGACGGTCGATCCGGCGTTAAAGCTCTCCGAGTGTGCCGCGTATGCCATCACGTCCGGCGTGAACTTCCAGCTGACCGCGACGGTCGGCGAAATCGCATCCGATTTCACCGTGCTCTTGCCCGCGTTGCTGACCTTGACGCTGTGTCCATGGAATCCTATCGTCAGCTGCAGCTTCTCGTCGAACGCCTTCATCGTGTCGACCACATGCCACCCGGTCATCGTCAGCTTATTGTTATGCGGGATCGTCCCATGGAGCAGATCGGGCTGATCCCATGTATTGTCACGGTAGATGTTACCCGTCCCGCGCCAGAACACATTCCCCGCGCCGCCGCTGCGCCGCCAGTTGCGGTCGACGCCGACGAGATAATCGTGCCGCACGCTGCCCGTCTTAAAGTCTCCGCGCAGACCGACGCCCACGTAGGTGCGCGTGAAGTACAGCGGATAATTCTCCATGGCGATATTGAAATCGCCGTTATTGTTAATCACTGTCGGCGAGCCGTCGACATAGCCATACCAATTCTCCAAATGATAGCCTGCGTTCAGGAACGCCGTGAGATGCTCGCTCAGCTTCTGATCATGGTTGAGCGCGAGAATAAAATTATCGTATTCGTTGTACGACCACTCAGGCTTATAGCTGCGCGAGAGCTTCGGCGCGGGAATCAGATGCGTCACTTTGCCGCTGCCGAACTCAAACCCGATGCGCATCGGTCCCGCATTGTGCTTCGTATGGTTATAGCCGAGCAGCAGATTCGTATGTGAATGCGTCGTATGCTGGTCGAGATTGACGAAGATATTCTGACGCAAGAGTCTTTCATGCTTGACCGCCGTCTCGCCGGCGACATTGGTCGCCGTGACACGCACGCCCCAGCGCTTGTCGCGACCGAACCGATTGCCCACATCGACCGCCTCTTCCACGGATTTCCCACCGAGATAGGAAAGACGTGCCTCCAGCGCCTCACGCTCCGCTTTCTTCGAGGTGAAATTGACTGTGCCGCCGACCGCTTCATTGACGATCGTACCGCTGACACCGATATTCGGGCCCGAGATGACGCTCACGCTGTCCACCCAGTAGTAAGGAATATTGTACTGTGCGAGCAGCCCCGGAATGCCGTTGACGTACAACGCATGTCCGCTGAGTCGGAACCCGCGGACGGCAATGTCCTGATAGAGATGACTGGTCATCACGCGCACCGACGGATTGAGCGTAAGCGTTCCATTGACGCCGTCCGAAGGCGAACTAAAGGTTTGAATCGCCTTTTGGCTCATGCTCGAGACCGTAAACGGCGCATCCATCACATCCTGATTACCGAGCAAGCCGACCGACGGTTTGCTCTCTAGGAATCCGCCGGGCAGTGTCGTGTTCGAGGTTTCCTGCACCCGCTCCCCTTCGACATCGACAGGATCGAGTTCATAGGTATCGACGGCATCCGTCCCCCCCCCGTGGATATCCTGCTTCTCTGCAGCAGATACACCGCTCATCCACACCGCATTCGTACCGATCGCCGCGATGGCGACGGCAAGTGCCAGCTGTCGTTTCGTCATGATGATATTTTCCTCCTCCAAAGTTCCCCTGAGCGCCCCCCGCGCCCTCTTCCCTATGCATTGCTTTCCTCCATCGTACGCACTAAAAAAACACTGCCGTTCTGTCCATCGCAGAATGCAGTGGCAGCGCCACCCTGTCGTGCATCCGCACACAAAGGGCACCGCTCCCGGCGTACGAGATTCGGTAGGTCTTCCGGCTCTGCGTCATCGTCCGCCCCGTCTTCCCGCTCGCGCAGTGACATGGTGGGGCATCCTCGGCATTACGGCGGCGGGACCGCATCGGTTTCACACCGATTTCCCTGTTACCTCCTTTTCACAAGGAGCACCGAACCTGCTTATGAAGTTAAAAATGAATAAATACTTATTGAAGTATAACGAATACTAATCCTATTGTCAACCACGAAAACCGCGGACTCCACAACGACCGGGGCATCCTCCCTGCTGATCGGGAATGACCGCATCTGCATCACACAGAAGCACAGGCATTCCGGAAGACGTTCTACCTCTTCAAAAGCACGCCCTGCATATTCACCGCCGCCCCCTCTTCTCCTGCGCCGCGCGCCATGATCCGCAGTTCGCTCAGGCAAAGGCGGCTCCGGTCATCCAAATCGATCTGCATCTCACGTGTGAATCTGTTTACACCGTTTCCCGCACGATGTTCGCGCGCATACGCCAACGCCTCCGCGACGTACGCCGAAACATCGCAGTGCTCCTCTGCGCCCGCCCCCTTTTCCACAACGAGCACGCCGTCCCTGACAGGCGTATCCGAAAACACATAGGCTTCCTGCCATCCGGCCACCGGAACGAAGGCAGGATCGGGCGGGGTGAAAAGGAACCAATCGACAGTGTCTTCTCCCTCATAGCTGCGGCGCAATTCCGCGAGCGTATCGTTCATGCCCGGCGTCTCGAGGAACGCCGTCTGACCTCGCTCCGTCAGGTACTCCGAGGCGCTCAGCAATTTTTCCTGCGCCTCCGGCGAAAGAGCAGGGTTCCCCACGACAGTGCCGTCCCTTATCATATCGTTTTCCTCAAGAACGCTCCAAAGGCGTGCCTCCTGCGTACGCAGCGGGATGTCGAGGATGCTCAGCGGCGTCAGCGCGGACACGGCGATCATGACCGCCAGGACAAGGAACGCCGGGCGCGGAGAACTGCGCCGGAACGCACATATGAGCAGGAAAATACCGAACGCCGTGCAGAGGATGGATGCGTAACGAGGAGCGGTAAGCCCATACGGCGCGATCCGCTGGCATACGGCCACGGCCTGCACTGCAAGAATCGGCAGAAAGACCGGCAGCCCGCGGTGCAGAAAGGACTTCAAAAAGGGGTGCCGTTCATCCCCCGCAAAACAGACAAAAAACACGGCAAAGGCAAGGAGCGCCAGTGAGGCAAACCAATTCATCATGCCGACGGGAATCTCCCACAGGAAGATGATCTTCGCCACGTAGAGATAGAGAATAACGAGCAGGATGAGACAGGCAGGCCAAAGGATGCGCGCGAGCAGCACGCGGAAAAGTGCGGGCATCTCCGCTCTTTGCCCGTACACGGGCAGACCTGCAAGGGCGACCTGTCCCCCTGCAAAAATATAAGAGACCTCCGCAATCAAGAAATACAGCAGCGTCAGCAAGTTCGGCGGCACTGAAACGATCAGCGAATCAAATGCCATGAGGCAGATATTCAGCGATGCGGTCAAGAGTGTGCCGACAACGGCAGCCTTGCACAGAGAAAATATGACAAGCGGAGCGGAGCGCCCCTCCTCTTCGCCCTCCAGACAATAAAGTCCAAAAGCCGCAAAGGAGAGCGCAGCGCCGAGGGTTTGGAGCAGGATGTACGGCACCGTCCAGCTGTGCCCCCGCACAAGAATGAAGACTGCGGCACATACGGCGGCTGTAAGGATCGCCTCCACACGTCGGTGTTCCTTGCCGCGTCTCTCAAAAAAGAGGTGCAGCGAGACGGCAAAAATACAGCCGACTGCAGCGGCCGCCGCCGCGGAACCGGCCTCTTCCAAATACCAAGCCTCCGCCTCGTATATTTCGCGATAGGTAAATGCTCCAAGACATAGGAGCAGCACGACATCCGCCGCCACCGCGGTGCGGAACCGCCGCGCGCCCGTACGCACGGTTTGGCACAGATTTTTCCACAGCTTCTCGATCCTCATCTTGCACCTCCTCTTGTATATATTCTTCTGCACGCGCAGTCTTTCCTTCCGCGGGCGTCCTTTTTTAACAATAGGATCTCACACCATATAAAAATTTTTTCGCTTCATTTCGAAAGTTTTCATTACATATATTATATTATAGTAGATAAATGATTTTTATCACGCCTTAGCAGGGAGTTCAATGTTGCTCGGGCTTCCGGCATTTTTCCATATCACGTCCTGAAGTTCCATAAATAATTTTTTCTTATTATAGTTTTAAACTATGTTTTTTATACTAAAATATTATGTCGGCTGCAAAGGAAAATAAGAAGGATTTGAAAAAGAGATAGAGAATTAAGAATTTCGTCAAAGAAAGTTTCTGTAATATATTTCAGAAACTAAAGTTATGAACTGATGAATGGAGATGAATCAATGGATGCAGCAATGCTGACATTAGGGGTTCTCGCGGTGGCGGCGATTCTCTTCGCCACTGAGATTATCCCGCTCGCCGTTACCGCGATGGGCGCGGCGATCTCGCTGGGACTGTTAGGCGTGCTAACACCCGCACAGGTATTTTCCGGTTTATCTAATTCCACCGTCGTTCTGTTCGCCGGTATGTTCGTCATCGGCGCCGCGATGTTCCAGACGGGACTCGCACAGAAAATCGGTATCGCTGTCGTGAAGAAGTCCGGCAGCAGCGAGGCGCCTCTGATGGCGGCAATCATGTTCATCACGATTGTCCTCTCGTCGGTCTCCTCGAACACGGCAACGGTCGCCTGCCTCATGCCGGTCGTGATCCAGATCTGCGCAGCGGCAAAGGTGCCTGTCTCTCCGCAGCTCATGGCGCTCGCCGTCGCGGCGAACGTCGGCGGTACGATCACGATGGTCGGCACGCCGCCGAACATCCTCATGAGCGCAACGCTTCAGTCCAGCGGGCTCCAGCCGTTCGGCTTCTTCGAATTCGCATGGATCGGCATTCCGCTCTCCATCGCGGGTATGGCGTACATGCTCACGATCGGCCGTAAGCTCTGCCCGCAGCACATGGTACAGGGTCTCAGCACAGATGACGCCGACGCAGCGATCGAAAAAGAGGAGAAGACGAACGCGAGCAAGATGTATGTCTGCGCCGCCATCCTTATCGCTGTTATCGCCGCGATGGTCTTTGAGAAAGAACTCAACGTTCCGATGCATATGTCCGCCATCATCGGTGCACTCATCTGCGTATTGACGGGCTGCCTCAACGAGAAACAGGCGTATCAGGGCATCGACTGGACGACGATCTTCCTCTTTGCCGGTATGCTTCCCCTTGCGAGCGCGATGGACAAGACGGGCGCAGGCGCGCTCATCGCGAACTTCGTCGTCAGCCTCATGGGCGACGCCCCCTCGCCGTACGTCATCATCTTTGCGATGTTCGTACTTTCCTGCGGTCTGACGCAGTTCATGTCGAACACGGCGGCGGCGGCTCTGCTCGCGCCGATCGCAATCTCGATCGCGGAGACCGTCGGCGTCTCGCCGTACCCCGTGGTCATGGCGATCGGTATCGCTGCATCCTGCGCGTTTACGACGCCGGTTGCGACCCCGCCGAACACGCTCGTGCTTGGTCCCGGCCAGTTCCGTTTCATGGACTACGTCAAGGTCGGCGTGCCGCTCGTCGTGGTCTCGCTCATCGTCTGCCTTGTCGTCATTCCGCTGGTATGGCCGATCGCGAAATAAAAATCGGTAAGATATGAGTGACCAATGCTTTTCATTGTGCTATACTAGGAATATACAGCGCCGATTTGAAGGCGAGAAAATCACCGTATGGCAAGTGGCCTCCCCGCGGGGCGTTTGACTCTGCCGGATATGTGAGGAGAACTGACGATGAAAAAGAAAGAGTTGCTCAACCATCTGAAATCGTTCGACGAGGAGATCTACACACTGCTCGAAGATGAGGAACAGCGCCAGCGCTACACCCTCTCCTTCCTGCCGAATACCAACGCTATGTCACCGTTCGCGGCGTATCTCGAGGGGAGCATCCTCACGAATAGCATCTTTGACCGCCACGACGAAACGGCAATCGGGGGCATTCATCTCGAATCCATTGTGCAAACGCGCGCCCGGACGCTGTTCGGCAGCGACCATGCGATTGTGCGGCTTGGCAGTATCGCCTCCGCCTCGCGGGTCGTCTTCCAGGGCTTGCTCCAGCCGGGCGACTGCGTTCTCTCTTTTAACCTGCGCAAGAAAGATCACAGCACGGGGCTCTCGTACGTGTTCGAGAATTACGGCATCGATTCTTCGACGCAGCAGATCGACTGGGGCGAGGTGCGTGCGCACGCAGAGCGTGTGCGTCCGCGTCTCATCATCTTCTCGCCGGTGAGTTATCCGCGCACGGTAGACTACCGCATTCTCTATGAGATCGCGCAGTCCGTGGACGCCTATCTCTGGGTGGATATCAGCCAGTGCGTCGGACTCGTTGCGGCGGGGCTTCTGCCCTCGCCCGTGGCGCTCGCTGATGTTGTGACCTTCTCGACATCCGAATCTCTGCGCGGTCCCGACGGCGCGGTCATCCTCTGCAAGCGCGACATCGCCGCCTGCATGGACGCCGCCATCGTCAATACGGGACATGTCGCCCTCCATATGAACCACCTCGCGGCGCTCGGCGTCGTGCTGCGCGAAGCGGCGAGCGAAAAGTTCCGCCGCTACGGGGAACAGGTGCTCAAAAACGCCGAAGTCCTCGCGCGCGCCCTTGCCGACCATGGAGCCTCGGTGCTCTGCGGCGGTACGGATACGCATCTCGTGCTCGCCTCCGCGACGGGCAGTGTGAATATGGACGAAGCGTCGAGCGTGATCAATCGCATGGGTATCCGCGTCCGTGTGGAAGACATCCCCACGATGAACCCCGGACTGTTCCTCCATGCGCTGCGTCTCTCGACGTCCAATCCGACAACGCGCTCGCTCAAGGAAGAGGATATGGCGTACATCGGTCTGCTCCTTGCAAAACCGCTGACACAGATCCTCTCTCCCGAAGAAATTGAGCAGTCACATCAAGAGATCGTCGCACTCGTCAAGGACAGCCCCATCTCCTCCGAGGAGTGGCTGGGCGAAAGCGACGATACATAATCGCAGCATATAGAAACTGCCGTACCAAGGCGCAGCGCTTCGGTACGGCAGTTTTTTATATCCAAGACTCCTTAGTACGTTCAAGGATTCACAAGCCATGTGACAAAATAAACCGTCAGAGGGATGGTGATGCAGGATATGCCGATCACGTCGACACAGAAGCCGGTACGGATCATCTTCGTGATGGGGATATATCCGCTCGCATAGACGATCGCGTTCGGCGGCGTCGATACGGGGAGCATAAATCCGAGCGCGCCGAGGGCAACGCCAACCGCCACGGGAATGGGGTTGAATCCCGCGGAAACCGCCGCGGTAATCGCAAGAGGGCCAATCATATTGGTCGCCGCCGTGTGACTGGTCAGCTCGGAGAAGAAGAGCGTCATCACGGCAAATAGCGCGATCAGCGTGACCTGCGAAAGATCGCTCCCGAGGTTCTCGATGATGAGGTCGCCGAGCCATGTGGAAAGCCCCGTCTTATACATCATGCCGCCCATCGAAAGCCCGCCGCCGAAGAGTACGAGCGTCCCCCACTCGATGCCGCCGGAAGCGACTTTCCAATCCATTGTGAAATGATGCTGTTTGAACCGAATCGGCAGCAAAAAGAGCAGCAGCGCGCCTACCATCGCGACAACGGCTTCAGAAAACAGCTCATTGTAGGTTTTCAGCAGCGGATCGGACGGCTCCAGCACGATGGAGAGAATCCCGGGCAGCACCCAGAGGAACACGGCGAGAGAGAAGCCGACCAGCGTGTTTTTCTGTGCGCGCGTCCACGGGCCTAGTTCCGCGATCTTTTGCCGGATGAACTCCTCCGCGCCGTCGATCTTTTCGACGTCGGCGGGGAAGAAGTGCATGAGGATCACCGAGGCAAGAATAAAATATGAGACCATTGCGATCGCGCCCCAGACCATCCATTCAAAAAACGAGATGTGGATGCCCGCCATCTGATCGAGAAAGCCGAGCATGATGAGGTTCGGCGGCGTCCCGATCGGAGTGAGCACACCGCCGATGGAGCAACCGTATGCGGTCATAAGCATGAGCCCGGTTGCGTACTTGTAATCGTGCAGATCGATTTTTCGCCCGTTGACGCCGAACATTTCCTGAATGGATTTGAGCAGGCCGAGGCAGATGGGGAACATCATCGCCGCCGTCGCCGTATTGCTGACCCATCCCGAGCAGAGGGCGGCGGCAAGACCGACGGCAAGGAAGATGCGGCGCGGATTCGAACCGACCCACGGGCGCGAGAGGAGCCAATAGGCAAAGCGTTTGTCAAGACCGTGCTCCATCATCGCCGTGGCGAGGATGAACCCGCCCATGAAGAGGAATATCATTGGATTAGCGAACGCAGCATATGCCGTCGCGGCAGGCACGACGCCCGTGACCGCCGCAAGCGTTGGGCCGAGCAAGGATGTCGCAGGGATCGGGATGGGCTCCGTGATCCACCAGAGCGCCACAAGCACCATGATGGCGAGCAGTTTGTGCGCCTCAAGAGAAATCGCGTCGATCGGCGTCAGAAAGACGAGCATCGCGAGCACGGGTGCTCCGAACAACCCGACCATGCGGCGCTTGCGGTCAAAAGCCTGTTCCGCTTCCTTGACGGCAAGCGCTTCTTTACTCATGTTCTCCAAGTTAAACACGCCTCCTCATATAAAATTGTTATGAGCAATCCGCCCTAAGCACTATACTAACAAAAGATTACAATAATTTCAATAACTAATATTCATTATACAAAAGTTTCATAATAGCTATTATTTATATGCATAGTGATGTATGTCCCTCCCCCATGCCCGTCTCTCCGTTCTAGTAGTTCTAAAGGCATACAAAGAGCCCGCCGCGGATGCGTCCGCAACGGGCTTTTCATGGATATATTGCAACATATGTTTCGCTATGCTATACTGTATATAAGGCACTGCTAACTACGGTAGGCGGTCTTCTTCCCCCTAACAATATATAACAGGGGGGTGATTGGTATGAACATCTATGAGTTCCTCACCGTGCTCGTGTTGCTCCTCTCCGGCATTATTGCGATAAAAGCATAAGAATACTCCGCCTGACGTTCCCCAACAATAGGCGGAGTTTCTTGCATCTATGAGGGGGACAGCCGCTTATCTGCAGTGCCCTCTTTTTATACTTGTATTGTATCACCGTCGGAGCAAATCGTCAAGTTCCCGCGATCCCAATGATCTCTTTGCGGATATAGCCCTCACGGACGCCTGAGTCGCTGTAGAAAATATCCTCGGCGGCGAAGGTTTCGGCAAGCACCCGGGCGATGATCATGCCGGGAACGATGTTATGCAGACGGTCGGGCGCGGCGCGCAGGAGGAGTACGGCCCGCTCCTCGTCAAGAGGTGCCGCCGTACTGAACATCTCTATGAGCTGCGGGAGTGAATCTGCACGCAGTACGCGCGGTACGGCATCCGTATGCAGGAGTTCATACATGCGGCTCGCACTGCTGAGAACGCCGCCCAGACCCAGTATATGACGCGCACGCAGAGCGCATACGCCGGGGAAGTCCGCAAGAACGGCGCGCACTGCTTCCTCCATTCGGCGACATTCCTCACGCGTTGGCAGCAGGTCTGCAACATGCTCCCGGCGCAGTGCAAGCGATCCGATCGGCAGGCTATAACGCGCACCCATGCGATCATCCGCATAGGAGACGATCTCCGTACTGCCGCCGCCGATGTCCATCATGATGCCGTCCGGATACGGGATGCTCTGTACGGCGCCGATGAAGTCATACGCCGCCTCTTCGTCCCCCGAGATGATGCGGATCCGCACGCCCGTGCGGCGCGCAAGCTCCTCACAAACAGCGCGGCTGTTCGTCGCTGTGCGCAGCGCTGCGGTCGCAAAAGCATGAACACTGCGGATATCAAAAGTCTCGATATAGCTCCGGAACCCGCGCAGAATCCTGACCGTTTTCTCGATGCCGTCACGCACAAGCCGCCCTTTTTCCAGATACGCGGCAAGCCCGACGGTATATTTCCGCTTCATCAAGAGGTCGAACGAACCTCCCTCGATGCGGTAAATCGCCATGCGTATGGTATTCGAACCGATGTCGATGATCGCGTGCAGCATGGGCATCCCTCCCTCCGATTCCCCTAGATTATACGATAAAGAAAAGTGGTTCGCAACCGTGTTCCGGTGGTTCGGAACAATACGGACACGTGCAATAAAAAGAATTGCCGCAAAGACGCATACCATCTCTGCGGCAATTCTTTTTGCGCTCTATTATTTTTCCTGCGGTACTGCGCCCGGCACGGCGTAGATCGGCGGCTCGGTGTCCTCCGTGAGGCGGTGCATCCCGAACATGGTCGTCAGCGTCTCGCGCGTGAACCCGTAGGATGGACTTGAAAAGTCCTGCAGGGGGTCGTAGCGGTTGCTCGGTGCGCCGAGCAGCCCGCAGACAGTGTCATACATCATATCGTTCGTGAAGTACGCTTCGCGGCGCGATGCCAGGATCTCGCTGCGGCGCGGGAACGCGGCGCGGTACTCAGGCGAGAGGTAGATGAAGAACGGGATCTTCACCATATCGAACTTGAACACGTCCGGATTGTGCGAGATCTTGAGATTCTCGCCGTGGTCGGAGAAATAGACCATGGCGCGCAGGTTGAGGTTCTTCTGCGCATAGTCGAAAATCTCTTTGAGGATATGGTCGGTGTAGAGGACGCTGTTCGCATACGACGGCGCGCTCGTCATTGTGGAGTCGCCCGCCGCCGATTCGAACTTCGCCCACTCACCGGGATAGCGGTTGTTGTAGTAGATGTGACTGCCCATGAGGTGCAGGACGATGAAATTGTTCGCGTGCGGATCGATGCGCGTGAGATACGGGAGGAGTTCTTCGTCGTATTTCGACGTAAAGGTATAGGAGTCGTCCGTCCACTCCGCCTCGTCCGCCGTCTTTGCGACCATCGTGATGGCGCTGTCAAACTGTCCGTAGCGCCCCTGATTGCTGAACCAGTAGGTCTTGTAGCCGATTTTTTTCGCGACGTCGAGGAGCGATGCAGACTCGAAGAACTCCTTGTCGTTGTACTGGCTCTTCTCCGTGAGCGCGCGTTCGAGGACGGGGACGGTCTGCGTCCACGAGGAATAGGTATTTTGATAGAGGATAAATCCGGGATTCTGCGTCATCTCCTCCATCCACGGCGTATCGTCGTACGGGAAGCCCGGCGTGTAGATATGCATGTAGTCGCGCGAAGCGGACTCGCCGATGATGAAGATGACCGTGCCGGGCGCGCGTGCGGCGAGGGTGTTCTCCCTGTCGATGATGAGCGAGTCGTACCGCTCGTCCCGGTGGAGACCGTAGGTCTGCGTCTGCTCCACATAGTCCGTGACGTCCTTGTAGACGCCCGCGATGGAGCACTCCGGAATGAGTGTGATATGGACGGCGGCGGCGATGATCATGACAAGAAGGAGCGCGCCCATGCGCGTCCCCTCCGCCGCAGGATAAATGCTGCGCCCGAGCGCGAGAAAGCTCCGATAGGAGAGATAAATCAGTGCCAAGAGCCCGATCGTGATAAATACTGCGGGCACAGTGCCGACCGTGGATTCGATGTAGTCCCCCGCCTCGTGCCAGTTCGTCAGGTAGAGCGCCATGAGCGAGGCGGGCGAGAGCGCGTGCCAGACAGTCATGTAGTACGCGATCTGCGTCATTGGAATAAGCGCCATGAGAAAGGATAGAATCGCAAGGAGTGCGGCGGTCAGTTTTTTCCGCCCGAGATGGAAGAGGACGCCGCCGAGCGCCGCGAGCATCATCATCTGCCCCGTGCCGATGAGGAAGTCATAATAGATGAGCGAGCGGTACCAGTCCTGCGCGTACGTCCACGCGTAGAGGAGAGGGAATGTGACGCTCCAGAGCACGCCCGTGATGAGCGGGGCGCACATGCCGCGCGAGAAGATAGAGACACCCGTGCCGTACTGCATGAGCACGAGCATCCCGAGAATAGGAATGAGCGCGGGTACAAAATACTCCGCGCCCATGTCCTGCCCCATATTGATGTCGGCGGCAGTGAGGGCGAGGAAATACGCGCCCGCCGCCGCGGTCCAGCGGATCAGTTCATTCTGCCGCTCTACAGTGAGTTTCATAACGGTTTACATCTACTCCATGATAAAAATTTCCAGTTCCTGCCATCCAAAGAAAATGGCTTCTTCGTGCGTGTCAAACGCAACGTCGATGCGGTTGCCGTGAATCGCGCCGCCGACGTCCTCCGCGACCGCTTCGCCGTAGCCGGGGATAAAGACCCGCGTGCCGAGGGGGATCACCGACGGATCGACGGCGATGACGCCGTGCCGCACGGGCGTCCCCATCGCCGTACGGCTGCCGTTGCCGGGATCGTGCGCACTGTACGCCGTCGCCGAGACGAAGAGGGAGCGCCCGCTGCCGCGGCTCACCTCTGCCGGCCGCTCGTCCCGGATGCCGAGCGCCGCGGGATCATAGGGAACGCCGCCCGAGAGGACGAGGTAGGTCGCCTCCCCGCAGATACCGTCTACAACGAGCATATGATCGGCTTGGCAGTGCTCAATCGCCGCACGGGTCTTTGCCCCCGCGATGCCATCCGCACCGCCCTCTTCAAGGTAGCCCGCCTTTATGAGAAGCTCCTGCACATGCTGCACGGCGCCGCCGCGCATCCCCTCCTTCACGAGGATCTGCGCCGCCTCGGCGGGTGCATGGATCGCGAGGGGGGCAACGAGGGCAATCGCCGCCCCCGCGATGATCCCGCGCCGAAAATGTTTTCTCTCACGGAGTTTCCGTACGCCCCAAAGGAGTCCTTTTGCCGCTAAAAGCAGTTTCCACACCTGCATCTATCATCGCGCTCCCTTCTTTTCTGTTCCTTTAATTTGGTTATATTTTACTATAAAGCGCGCTCCACGTCAAACCGGAGCAAACGCAAGCGCAGGCGCGGCGGGGATCAGCCCGTCCTCCGCCGCATATGCGTAGAACCGGCGCAGCCCCGCGATCGTCTCCGCATCCAGCCGCCACACAACGGCATTGCCGAGGTATGCCGAGAGCTGTGCGTACGTGAACCGTCC
This sequence comes from Selenomonas sp. FOBRC9, assembly GCF_000287655.1. Classification (NCBI taxonomy): domain Bacteria; kingdom Bacillati; phylum Bacillota; class Negativicutes; order Selenomonadales; family Selenomonadaceae; genus Selenomonas; species Selenomonas sp. FOBRC9. The sequence goes on along the minus strand of NZ_ALJR01000034.1, from coordinate 15,752 downwards.
ATCCGCAAGCACCTCGCCGATCGCCGCATCCCGCACACGATCCCAGCCATCGAACGCGCCCTTGATCCGCGCGTGAATCATGCGGAGCTCCGCCGGATGCACCGCCGCAAAGGTGCGCGCCGCCGCCCAGATGCCGAACACCATGCGGTGTCCCGTGAGGAGCTTCCACTCGTGCGCGAGGTCATAGATGCGGCAGCCTTCGGGCGGTCGGTGATAGAGTTCGAGCGCGTCGTCTCCGATGAACAGGGATGCCGCCGCCCCGTCCGGCACGGGATCTGCCGGTGTGAGCGCGCGCACCTCGTAATCGGGTGCGGCTTGATACGCGCGGCGCAGAATAATCTTCAGCAATGCATGGGACGAGACGGATTTATCCGAGAGCAGCACGCGCCGCGTGCCGATCTCCTCGGCAGGGACGCGCGAGACGAGGAGCACGCTGCGCACATCGCCGTCAGACGCAATGCAAACATCGGGCAGAATGAGGAGCTCGCCCGCGTGCCGCGCGTAGGTGATCGAGGAGATCCCCGAGATGTCGAGTCCCTTCTCCTCAAGCGTACCGTTCAGCCGGGCGGGCGATGCGCGCAGAATATCAAGCCCCTCCGCCGCCCCGTGCGCAAGCGCATACGTCAGCGGCAGCACATTCAAAAACGCGATATGCCCGAGTCTCGGCGTCACATTCCCGCCCCCCGTTCTCATTCCATTTTAGCCTGACAATATATATTATACTACATCATGCAGGGAAAATATAGTATTTAGAATTTTTCGTTTTTTCTTGTACATCTTCATGTCATGCCGACTACATGGTCAGCAGCATGAATTTGTATTTATATTCAATTCCTTCCGGGTCCCCTGTGCTCGTCCGGCGTTTCTTTTTTCTTTCCACGATCTCTCGCACCTGCGCGTCAATCTGCTCCTGCAAGTCCTGCATAGACCTCGCCTCGTTTCTATACCGTTCGACCTATGATTATTTTACTGTATCGTATGGCGGTATTCAAGAAAAAACCGCATGAGATGGTCATCGCCGCGTCTTTGTGATATGATAGCCGTGAAAGTATTTTACCGGGGAAGAAAAGGAGCGCTCATGATGAATGAACTCGCACTGAAATATGGCTGCAATCCGAACCAAACGCCCGCGCGCGTCTATGCCGAGGGCGGTCTGCCCTTTACCGTGCTGAACGGGCGTCCGGGGTATATCAATCTGCTCGATGCTCTAAACAGCTGGCAGCTCGTACGCGAGCTGCGGGAGATGTCGGGGCTGCCCGCCGCCGCCTCGTTCAAGCACGTCAGCCCCGCGGGCGCAGCGCTCGGACTGCCGCTGCCGGAGACGCTTGCCCGCGCCTGCCACGCGGAGGGGCTCTCCCTCTCTCCCGTCGCCGCCGCCTATGTGCGCGCACGCGGCGCCGACCGCATGAGTTCCTACGGCGACTTTGCCGCCGTCTCGGACATCTGCGACGAGAGCCTTGCGGCGTTCCTGCGCGGCGAGGTCTCGGACGGCATCATCGCGCCCGGCTACACCGACGGTGCGCTCGAGATTTTGAAGAGCAAGCGCAAGGGCAGCTATCTCGTCCTCCAAATGGACGCAGACTATGTGCCGCCCGCGCTCGAGCACAAGGACGTCTACGGCGTCACGTTCGAGCAGCAGCGCAACGACATACGCATCACCGAGGACTGCCTGAGGGACATCCCGACACGGGCAAAGGACATTCCGGCGGATGCGCGGCGCAACCTCCTGCTCGCCCTCATCACGCTGAAATACACGCAGTCCAACTCCGTCTGCTATGCCGTGGGCGGACAGGCGATCGGCGTCGGCGCGGGGCAGCAGTCGCGCGTCCACTGCACGCGGCTCGCGGGAAGCAAGGCGGACACATGGCAGCTCCGCCAAAGCCCGCAGGTGCTCGCCCTCCCCTTCCGCGCCGATGTACGTCGTCCTGACCGCGACAACGCGATCGACGTCTACATCACAGGCGACGCGGAGGACTATGCGCAGCTCGCCGCCGACTGGCAGCGGCTCTTCACGGAAAAGCCCGTGCCCTTTACCGCCGAGGAAAAGCGCGCGTATCTAAGGACGATCAGCGGCGTCTCCCTCGGCTCGGACGCGTTCTTCCCGTTCGGCGACAACATCGAGCGCGCGCACCGCAGCGGCGTCTCCTACATCGCGCAGAGCGGCGGCTCCATCCGCGACGACAATGTCATCGAGACGTGCGATAAATATGGGATTGCGATGGCGATGACACATATCAGGTTGTTCCACCATTGAGCAATGTGATGTGGGATTTTGGCGCATAACTCGCAGCCCTCCGGACACACAAAAGAGGCGATCTGCCGATCGCCTCTTTTGTTATGCTTGAATCTCTTTTAGAATGCCCAGGTCATCTGTACGCCGCCCGTGATGCCCCGCCGCTTGCCGGTCATGCCCATGAGGTTCACGCCGTAGCTGACGCGGCTCTCTTTCGGGGTGAACCGGTAGCCCAGTTCGAGGATGCCCGTGCTCCCCTTGAGGCTCGGGCTCGGCGTGCTGTAGCCTTGGTAGCTCGCCCCAGCTTCGCTGCCGAACTCGTACTCATACGCGAGTCCGGTATAGAATGCGCCGCTGCCCGGCATCTTGTGCGTGTAGCGTGTGCCGATGCGGATGCGGTTGGAGTTGACGCTGTCAAATTCGTACGTTTCTCCTGTGCGCAGGGTTGTTGTATTGCCGCCCTGATGTGCGTAGAAGTACTTGGCATACCCTTCGATGGTATTGCCGTTCTTCAGCTCCTTTTCTTGTCCGATGCCGATATGTGCCGCATAGTAGGTGCTGCTGTTGTCATATCCGGTATTCGTGCCGGCGATGTTGCCGTTGTAGTCGCTCTTGACGCGGCCTGCGCGCAGGCTTCCTTCGACGTAGGTGCCGCCTGCACTCTGCACTTTTGCCATGACGCCGCCGCCGAAGTAGCTGGTTTTGCCGTCGCCGTGCGTGCCGTCGTCGAGGTAGGAGTCATAGGTGCCGCGGCCGTACTCGAGGAACGGGCCGTAGGTGATGGTGTTGCGTCCGGCGGCCGCTTTCTTGGCAAAGCCGAGGTTGATGTTCCATCCCTTAGCATCAACGTGGGAGCCGGAGTTCAGACGCAGCGACGAGCCGCCCTGCGCCGCCCAGAGGTTGAAGTCGTTGCTGCCGCCCGGAACCGTCCGGGGCGCAGCAGACGCCGCCTCGATCGCTGCGTTCATTCCGCTGTCCGTGAGGAGATCGGCACCGCTGTTGATGAGTGCGGCACTGGCGGCGCGCGTCTCAACGAGGGATTTGGTCTGCTCATTGAGGGCAACGGAGTTGACCTTCGCGACGAGTTCGTTGTCCGCACGCTTCATGAGGTCAAATCCATAGCGCAGGCTGACACCCTGCATGCCTTCGGTGCGGTTGACAAGCGTATCGTCCGTCGTGAGCGGAACGGCATCCGCATCCAGCATGCTGTTGCCCTTGTAGGTCTTTACGAGGCTGATCGTATCGCCCAAGCCAAGGGTCGGACGATTGCCCGCAAGCGCAACGCCGATATTCATACCGCGCAGGTCTTTGCCCGCGGTCGGCGCGTTCTTGATGTAGAGCATCGTGTCGCGAACTGCGCCCGTCGTGCCTGCGGGGATATAGAAATGCAGGTTCTGCACGCTCGCGTTGTCGATCTCGCCGACCTTCGTATTAAATCCGCGGACGGCGAGGGTGTTGTTCAGGCTGCGGTGTGTCGCATTGACAACGCCGCCGCGAACGCTGCCCATAACGTAGCCGCCCGAGAGGCTGACCATATTGCCGACGGCATCGCCGTTCGTCGATTGACCGCCCGTAACATCGCCCTTTACAACCGTGCCGTTCAGCGTCACGGTGTTGTAGTTCGCCGTGCCGCCGTAGCCGCCGCCAATGTTCATGCCGATGTATTTGTTGTGGTCGTAATCAGAAGCCCCGATGATGACACGGTTGTAATTTGCCGCAGCACCTTGCCCGCCCTGAACATTTTGATTGATGTCAGGATTGCCGGATATGACGCGGCGGCTGAGCGTGACATTGTCGCCGATATGGACGACGTTGTACGAGCCGGAGCCGCTGCCGGTATTATCCTGCGCAGTGAAGTCATAGCTGCCGCCGCCCGCAACTGCGCCTGTGATGGTCGTGCCGTCCGCAACGGTAACGGTGTTCCTCTCGGCAGTGCCGTTCTTCGCCGCACCGCCGATCACACCGCCGCTGACCGTGCCGCCCGAAACGGAAACATAATTCTGTGACGCCGTACCGTTATCCGTTTCCGAGTGCCCACCGAGTGCGGCAACATGCTGATTGTTGAAATCTGCGCCGCTTACGGTGCCCGCCTTGATCTCAACGGTGTTGTCTGTTGCGGTCGCGCCGTAGCCGCCCGTAATGGAGCGGACGGTATCCGTCGCCGCGCCAAAGTCGAGGACGACGCGGTTGCCGATGGCGCGGCCTGCCGACGTGCGGGTCGCAGGCGTGTCGAAGTTGCTATAGGAAGCGCCGCCGAACGCGTCGTTGATTGTTCCTCCTGTGAGATGCAGCGTGTTGTTCTGCGCCGTACTCTCTGCGGCACCCTTTGTCGCGAGTCCGCCGTAAACGCCGTCCGTGATCTCACCGCCCGAAACGGTGAGCGTATTGTTCTCGACGGTGTTGCCCTTATCGGAGCGGCCGCCCCAGACAACCGCATGATTCTGGTCGGTCGCGGTGTAGGCCGCCTCCGTATTGTTGCGGAAGCGGTAGCCCGTCGCTGTGACTTTCGTATTGTCAGCGTTCTTATCGACGGTCAGCTCATAGTCGCCGTCCGCAGCCCCCAGCTCTTTCGCATGATCGTACGTTGTGCCGAAATCGAGCTTGTCGTTGCCGCCGGCATGCATCAGCGTCCATGTCGATTCATAGGTGCTCGCAGTGCCGCCCGTGCCGTTTTCGACCTTGAGCTTCGACCAGTCGAGCGTGGTGGTCGTCACGGTTGACACATCATCGCCGTCGTTCAGCGTCAGCATGGCGTCGCCGCCTGCCTTGACCGCGTTCAGTGCAAAGGTGATGATGTCGAACTTCTCAACGGTCTTGGCAGACGCTGTGCCGCGGACATTGAGCTTGTTGTCCGCGGCGGCAGCCTGATTGCCGCCCGCGATCACGCCCCCGACGGTGATGCCCGTCCCCTCGATGCTGACGGTGTTGTTCGTGGTGACGCCTGTGCCGTCGGCTTTGCCGCCGTAAACGTCGCCTGTGATATGACCGCCGCGCAGGTTCACCGTGTTGTACGTCGCGTCGCCCGTCGTCGCCTTCGTATAGCCGCCGTAGACATTGCCGATCGTCTCGGTCGTGCCGACGGTGCTCTCAACATTGACCGTGTTGTAGGTCGAATGAGCCGTCGCCGCCGTCGTATCGGTCATCGCACCGTAGACGTTATTCAGACCGCCGGTCGGCAGCGCCTTTACGGTCAATTCATTGTGGGTCGTCGTTCTTCCCTGATTCGAATAGCCGCCGTAGATATTTCCGTCCGGCGTCGCCTCGCCGCTATATACGGTCTTGGCGTTTTGGTAGCGGTTGTAGTCTGCCGTCACATTCGTTGCACTGCGAATGCCGTCTGTCGTCGTACCTTCGGCGCGTACGGCATATTCGTAGTCGCCGTCGGTTCCCGTACGCTCTGCATACTCAGAAAATTTAAGTGCGTTTGCGGTATTGGAGTGCAGCAGTGTGAAGTAGTTTTTGCCGTTGACCCACCCGACGTATGTCTTCAGTTTATCCGCGTTCAATTGGATATTATCCCATTTGACCGTCATGCCAAAGCCGTCGCTTGTCGTCAGCAGCGTGCCACCGGAGATATTTTTATCCGTCAGATTGAAATTGTACTTCTCAAAATTTCGTATGCCGTAGACACTAATGCCCTGCGCGTTGACGTTCAGCGTATTGCCCTTGATGAGGTCGCTGTCGTTGGTCATAGCGGCGGGCGCGCCGTTATAATAGTAAGAACCATAGAGCCATGTGTTAAGCCTCGCCGTACTAGTGAACGTGCCATCCGCTGCGCCAAGATTGACGGTATTGCCCGCCGCGGCAGCAGCCGTATTTCCGGCAGCCGAGCCAAAGACATAAACAGCGTCCGCGGACATCGTGCCTCCTGTGATTGTGACGGTGTTGCCGGAAACCATTCCCGTTCTGTCCGCATTGCTGTTCTGACCGCCCATGATATAGCCGCCGGTGAACGTGCCGCCCGCCACATTCACGGTGTTGCCCGTCGCGCTGCCGCTTTTATTGTAGGCATAACCTCCGTAGATGTAGGAGCTGTTATATGCGCCTCCTTCTACGGTGACTGTATTTCCTGTTGCATTACCGTCCGCAGCATTCGCGTAGCCACCGAATATCTTCGATATACTGCCCGCGCCGTTCTTGATCGTCACGGTGTTTTTATGCGCGCTCCTGCCGACGCCGCCGTAAATACTGCCCGTCGCAGTTCCGCCCGAAATCTCGACGGTATTTTCCTCGGCAACACCTTTTTCCGCCTGCCCGCCAAAGAGCAGACCGGTACTGTTGCCTGCCTCCATGAACACATGGTTTTTCCGTGCAGATTTCCCCTCTATATCGGTATGTCCGCCGTAGATATAGCTGAGGTTCTTGTTCCCGACGCTCGCCTTGATCGTGACGGTGTTGTTGGTCGCATGCCCCTCGTCCTCGGCTGCAGCCGTTCCCGTCGTGTTGCCGCCGTAGATGTTGGTCATGCCGCCGGGCGCCGTCGACGTGACCGTGAGTCGGTTGTTGTCGACGGTATATCCGTACCGCGAGAGCCCTCCCGCGACCGTGGAGGGGTCGTTAGGCCCATTATAGGCGTATTTGATGTCGGCATCTTTGACTTGATTGACCTCGGCATAGATGAAGCCCGCTGTCTTTGTAGCGTCGGAACCGTATACATTGGCACGCAGCCCGTATTCGTTGTTGCCCGCACGCCCCAATGCGCGGTCGCTGTAATTCGTCAGCTTGAGACGGTCCGCGCCGTTGACGTTATGCTTTAAGAGTGCGATGCTGTTCTGTCCCGTCTTCCCGCTGCCCCATGCTTTGAGTTTATCCGCATCGATATGAACGCCCGACCAGTCCAGGCTCGTATCGGCATCCTCCGTGAGCGTGAGGAATGTCGTCCCTGCCGCCGTGCCTGCGGAGATGTCAAAGCTGACGGAGGAAAAGTTCTTGATGTTCCCCGCCTCATAGGTGCCGCGCACATTGAGCGTGTTGCCCGTCGTATCGCCCGCATTGCTGCCGCCGTAGATGGTGCCCGTCGTCTTCGCGCCTGTGGCAACGGCGTTCGTACCGTCGCCGATATTGACGGTATTGGCCGTCGTCGCGCCTGTGCCGCCTGCGAATCCGCCGTACACATCGCCGCCGAGCACACCGCCCATGAGGTTGACTGTGTTGCCCATTGCCGCGCCGCCGGCGCTCTTGCCTCCGGAGGCCGTATATCCATTGCCGAGCGTGATGCTGTTGATCGTGAGTATATTATGTGCGACGTCGCTCGCATCGGTACCGCCGACAACATCCCCGTTGACCGTCGGTCCCGACGCGCCGACTTCACCCACTGTGATCTTGTTGTCACTGCTGAAGCCTGTTTCCGTCGTGCCGTCAATGCCGGCTGTATGCGCCGTATCCGACGATGGGATTGTCGCCGCATGCTCCTCCGCCGCCTGTGCCGACGAAGAAAACAGCAGACTCCCTCCGGCAGACAGGGTGAGCGCTACGCCAAATGCCAGGCGGCGCTGTGCCTTCATTCCTTTGAACATAATGTCCTCCTCCTCATGCATCGTACACGAAACCCACGGCGAGCTGAATTGAACTTAACCGTCGTATTTCCTACATGTAGAAAATCTCATTATATCTTAGTTCAATATCATACAGCGGCGGCTTTTTCCCGTCAAGTTTTCATTATAAAGTTATAATTTCAAAGAAAACCATTCATGAATTTTTTGTGAAAGAAATTTCGTTTGTTGGAAAGGGCATCATACGCTGCACATTTTCCTAAATAAATCCGGACACACGAAAAAGCCCCGCACAGGTCGTGTCCTGTACGGAGCTTTCGTATTCTATTGCCGTACGCGATCTATGGCGGCGCAGCATACGGATCCAGCGAGGTGCCAGAATCCTTTGTCACACTGTAATCTAAGTGACGCGGAAGTTTCGATGCAGCGCAAGAAACTAGAAAAAGCCACGCGAAGGCGCAGAAAAGCTGCTACGAGCGCAGGATTTTTCGCAGTGACACAGAGATGCGCGAAAATCCCGCGTCACGCCTACTCTTTGATCGAATCCGCGACGACGGCAGCCTTCGCCGTCCCCTCATCGACGCCCGTGACGTTGACGTTCTTGGTGACCTTGGCGTCGTAAGTTTCGCCGCGCATGATTTCGGCGAGGTCGACGCCCGTGGTCTCCTTGATTGTTTGGAAGGTCTTTGCCATGACGATGGGCACGTTGTCGGCGACGGGGCCCATGGCGCCCGTGCCGGTACCGCCGCCGATGATGGAGACGTTGCCGATGCGCTCCATGGGTTTTGCGACTTCGGCGGCGACTTTCGGGAGGATCTCGACGACCATCTGCGCCATGGCGGCTTTGCCGTATTTCTTGAGGGCTTCGGCTTTGCGATCCATGGCGGCGGCTTCGGCTTCACCTTTTGCCTGGATCGCGGCGGCTTCGGCTTCGCCCTTTGCCTTGATGCCGGCAGCTTCCTGCTCTGCGGAGTAGCGGGCTGCGGCGGCGCGGGCTTTCTGCGCTTCGGCGGCGCGCTCCTGTTCGTAGAGGGCGGCTTCGGCTTCGCGCTGGCGTTTGGCGAGGTCGGCGGCAGCTTTTTGCTCAACGGCGTATTTCTCGGCGTCGGCTTGTTTTTGAATCTGCGCGGCGAGTTCCTGCTCGCGGACGGAGACTTCCTGCTTTTTCAGCTCTTGATCACGTTCCGCCTTTGCGATCTGGGCGTTGACGGTCGCGGTCTGGATGGATTTCTGCTGTTCCTGCGATTGGATTTCGTAGGCGGCATCGGCTTCGGCGCGCTTGATGTCCGAGGCTTTTTTCAGCTCCGCCTGCCGGATGGCGAGATCGGTGTTGCGCTGGGCGATTTCGAGGTTTGCCTGCACCTGCGCGTCGTTGGCTTCTTTTTGTGCCTGTGCTTTGGCGACGGCGACGTCGCGCTCGGCTTCGGCGCGGGAGATCGCGGCGCGTTTTTTGATGCGCGCGGTGTTGTCGGCGCCGAGGTCGACGATGAGTCCGTTGTCGTCGGTGACGTTTTGGATGTTGCAGGAAATGATCTCGATGCCGAGTTTTTTCATATCCTGTGCGGCTTTGATGACGACCTGATCGGAGAAGCTGTCGCGGTCGGTGTTGATCGCCTCGAGGGTGAGTGTTCCGATGATTTCGCGCATGTTGCCCTCGAGGGAGTCCTGGAGATCCTTTGCGATCTCGGCGGCGGTGAAGTTGAGGAAGTTGCGCGCGGCGAGCTGCACGCTCTCTTCGTCCCGCCCGACCATGACTTTCGCAACGGCGTCGACGTTGACGTTGATGTAGTCGTTGGTGGGGACGGAGGTCTCAGTCTTGATGTCGACGGAGATCTGTCCGAGGAAAAGGGTGTCCATGCGCTCGAGGAAGGGGATGCGCACGCCGCCCTGTCCGATAAGGATGCGCGGGGTGCGTTTGAGTCCCGAGATGATGAGTGCGGTCGACGGAGGCGCTTTGACGTAGGCATAGACGATGCCGGCAGCGATGATGATGAGCAGTATGGCTGCGACGGGGATGCCTGCTGTGATGATAAGGTTCGACATAGTGCTGCGGCGCGATATGCGCCGCGCCCACCTCCTTCAGATGAAAATATAATGATGACGACGCTAGGCGCGAAAATCCCGCGTCACGGCACGCACCACACCGCAGCGTAAGTGACGCGGAAGTTTCGATGCATAGCTAGGCATGAGGAGAATCCAAGCGAAGGCGTAGTTAAGAGCTACGTCGAGCGCAGGATTCGACGAATAACGACGCTAGGCGCGAAAATCCCGCGTCACGTCTAAAAAAGGAAGGCTTTCGCCTTCCTTTTACTATATCTCTCTTTTCTTAATATATAATTGTATTTGGCTCATTTCTTTGCAAATGTGCCGCTGACGAACCGCTCAAAGATAATCAGCACGAGGACGAAGACACCGAGCCCGAGGTACTCCGCCGTGCCTGCGAAGTCGCCGCCGACGAGACGGAGCGGTTCTTCACCGCCGCCGCCGGAGACGGATACGACGATGAGCCCTGCGAGCAGGACGCCGATGATGGACTCACCGACGATGAGCCCGGAGGCGAAGAGCGTTCCGCGGCGTCTTGCCTCGGATTCCTCCTCCGCGCCGGACGTCGCCCGTATGCGCTTGTTGATGATGTAGCCAAAGATCGCACCGACAATGAGCGGCGTCTGTACGGACGGGGGCAGGTAGATACCCATACCGACGGCAAGCGGCGGCAGGTAGAGACTGCGCGTCATGCGTTTCAGCGAGACGTCGGCGAGCACGAGCAGGACGCCGATGCCGATGCCCATATAGATGTACTCCCATGCGATCTGCCCGGAGAAGATGCCCTGCGCGATGGTGGTCATGAGGGTCGCCTGGGGCGCCGCGAGCGCCTGCGCGGGATCCATATCGGGGCGCGGGAGCGCGCCGGTGAAGCCGTACGCCTCATAGAGGAGGTTCAGGACGGGCGCGATGACGAATGCGCCGACCACACAGCCGAGGAGCAGCGCGACCTGCTGACGCCACGGCGTCGCGCCGACGAGATAGCCTGTCTTGAGATCCTGCATATTGTCATTCGAGATGCAGGCGATCGCGAGGATGATGCTCGTCGTAAAGATCGCGGTCGCCGTTGCGAATTTCTCACCGCCCGGCAGCGCAAAGATGCCAAACGACGAGCAGAGCGCATACATCACGAGCGAAGAGACGATGATGCCGAGGATGCCGATGCCCGAGATCGGGCTCGACGAGGTGCCGACAAGTCCCGCCATATACGCGCAGGCGGCGGCGACGAAGAAGCCCATGAGAACGGCGATGAGGACGCCGACCACGACGATGGACAGCGCCTGCCCCATCGGCAGTGTCTCCGGTGCGACAAATACGTAGAATACACCGAGGAGACCGACAACCGTGACGGCAAAGACCAGCAGAATGGAGTTCAATGACATGTCAATATCCATACGGTGCAGTTTTTTCTGCTCCTGCGGCATCCGCATCATGCGGAAGGACTCGCGGATGCCGTCAATCACGGGACGCGAGAGTGTGATGAGCGTCCAAATCGCCGCGACGCCCATCGCGCCCGCGCCGATGAAGCGGACTTTGCTGCGGTAAACATCGTTTGCAAACGCCTGCATCGTCATGCCGTCGGGCATAGGCAGGGTGTTCGTGAAGTACGGGACAAAGACGCCCCACACGATGAGAACGCCGATGAGCATCGCTATGCCGCTCCCGATGCCGATGAGATACCCCGCGCCGACGAGCGCGGAGGAGTAGCCGAGCGGCATTTGCGTCATGCCTTTGCCGACGCTCATCCATACGGTGAACGTGCTCGTGAGGACTTGGAAGCCGCTTGTGCACAGAGCGATGAATCCGCCGATGATGCTGCCTGAGAAAATTTCGCGCAGTCCCGATCCTGCGGGTTTTCCGTCCACGGTTTCCTTTGCGCCCACCTTTAGAATCTCCGCCGCGGCGACTCCCTCCGGGTACGGCAGATCGCTGTGTACGACCATCGCGCGGCGCAGCGGGATCGTGAAGAGCACGCCGAGACAGCCGCCGCACGCGGAGACCAGCAGCGTCTGCCAGAACTCAAATCCTTGCCAGTAGCCGATCATGAGCATACCGGGGATGATGAAGATGATCGACGAGAGCGTACCCGCCGCGGACGCCTGCGTCTGTACCATGTTGTTCTCGAGGATGTTGGCGTCCTTTGCCATCTTGAGCACCGCCATCGAGATGACGGCGGCAGGGATCGCCGAGGAGAACGTCAGTCCGACCTTGAGCCCGAGGTACACATTCGACGCGGTGAAGATGACGGTGAGAATCGCGCCGAGCAGCATTCCTCGCACAGTGAGTTCAGGCAGGCGCAGATCGTGCCGCATAAACTCCGTTTCTTCGTGCTTCATACATGCATTGCCCCTTTTCAATTTTATAAAAATCGTTTTTTATTATATCATAATTTACAGACATAGGAAAGAAACAGAGGTCCTATGTTAAAGGTATACAATGTGTGAATTGTGCGGTTTTTTGCCTATCGATGTATCAGCCGGCTCTTTTTCTATTGAAGAAACTGCGGCTGTGTGCTGCAACCGGCATCAATCCGCAGAATCTTTGCGCTCAAGGCATAGAGACACTGTGCGCATTTATCATCACTCACAAATGAGAACGAATCCTATTTTTCTTGAACTCCCATCGACAGGAGCGTATAATAAACTGTAGGCAACACGGCATGCAGGCCGACAATAAAGAATCGGAGGTTCTAATGAAGATCAAGCTGGAAGGGGTCGCGGAGACTCTGCTCACGACGCTCTATGTGCGTGCAAAGGATGCAGCATCACCGCACCCGGTGCTGCACGATACAAAGTCGGGGGAGATTGCCGCGATGCTCGATTATGACTTTGCCCAGTTCAAACACGCGTGGGCGTCCTACTACGGCGTGCTCGCACGCGCCAAGAGCATCGACGCCGAGATCCGCAAGTTTCTCACGGTACATCCGGGCAGCGTCGTGGTCTCCGTCGGCAGCGGTCTTGACACACGGTTCTCCCGCGTTGACGACGGACGCGTCCTGTGGTACGACCTCGATTTCCCCGAGGTGATCGCGTGGCGCAAACAACTCTTTGAGGAAAATCCACGCGTACACTGTATCGCGAAATCAGCGCTCGATCCCTCGTGGACGCAGGATGTTGAGACGGACGGGCGTCCGCTCCTCATCGTCTCCGAGGGCGTTCTCATGTACCTCGAGGAGAGCGACGTGCAGCGCTTCCTCCGCATCCTCACCGACGGATTTTCGGAGTTTACGGCATATTTTGACCTGATTTCCACCTACACACAGAAACAGAGCAAACGCCACGACATGATCAAGAATATGAACGCCCCGTTCCGATGGGGCGTCAAGGACGGCAGCGAGGTCGTCCGACTCGAACCGCGGCTGCGGCAGATCGGGCTCATCAACTTCACCGACGAGATGCGGCACCTCCTGCCCGGCTGGAAAAAGCTCTTCATCCCGATCTTCTACCTCGTCAACAACCGCCTCGGGATGTATACTTACACCCGCGAAAAATAGGAAAGAAATTCATCAAGAAAAATAACATCATGATGCCGCATCCGCAGGGGCACGCCACTGCCGTGCTCTGTAACAATACACGGCGGCACATCTAAATACAAGAAAAGGACTGTAACCGACGTGTCAAAAACACGATGTCGTTACAGTCCTTTTTTTGTGATGCGTTTTCAGACGGGCGCAGCAGCATCTATATGCTGTTTTCGGATTACAGTCAACGGGAGAGAAGGTGCTTTGCTTTGGAAGCAAAGAGCCGATAGCCTCAAATCTCCTCTTGGAAGAAGTCGTAGTCCACGCGTTTGATGGTATAGGTCGCGGCAGAGGATACGCCGAAATCATATTCGATCATCAGCTTGGTCAGCTGTACGCCGTCAACGAGGACGATCTTTGCGTGGAGCTGTTTTTCAGCGTAGCGGATTGCTCCCTCTGAAAAACGCCCCGTCGTGATGAAGAGCCCCTTCGTCGCCCCCTGCCCGACGAGTGCGCCGAGGAATTTTTGAATATCGGGTCTGCCGACAGTCGACTCCAGTTTCCAGCGTTTTGCCTGAATATAGATCGCATCAAAGCCGAACTTATCCGCCGTAATGATACCGTCAATGCCCTCGTCGCCCGACTTCTTCGTGACGGCATCTTCGTTGAGACGGAACGAACCGTAGCCCATTTTGATGAGCAAATGTGCGACCAATCGCTCAAAATCCGTATCCGAAATCTTCATCAGCTCGGTCATGAGATCGTCAGCAAGCGATGCATTCAGCTCCGCAAGCGCCGCGTCCATCATCTCCTGCGGGCTTTGCGTCTGCGAGGACGGTGCTTCCGGTGCAGACGGTGTGCCGGCATTGCTCCGGTCTTGATGGGATACATATGGGGTGAAAGACGGGAACTGCCGCAGATATTCGAGCGTGACACACGCAGAGCCCTTCCGATATGCTTCCTGTCCCGTTCTCGTCAGCCGGTAGCACGCGCGCTTGGGACGCTCAATCAAACCGGCTTTCTTTAGATATGCAAGCGCCCAGCCCACACGGTTACTCACGCACGGTACTCCGGAGGGCAGCCGTTCCTGCAGCTCTGCTTCGGTCAGCCCAAATGTCTTTGCGACGAACTGTGCTGTTTCAAGAGCCGTGTGCATCTCTCCGTCCCCTAGAAACTCAATAACTGCGGGCATCATTTCGTTGTACTTCGGTATCGCCATGATTCCACCTTTTTCTTAACGTCTATCACCTATTATGACATTATTATAATGTGTTGCGATCCACTTGTAAATTAAAAGAATGCGGTGCGGTCTTTATGGATCGGAAACTACCTGTTGTCCATGATGAAAAAGATCAGCGATATACGGCGGCATATCTATCAGAAAAGGACTGTAACGAACGTGTCAAAAGCACGATGTCGTTACAGTCCTTTTTGTGATGTGTTTTCAGCCGTGCGCAGCAGAGCCTAGCGTTCGGCGCTTTCTTCCCTGGCGAACGCAAGAATCGTCTCCTCGGGCAGATCGAGAAGCGCCGCGATCTCGGCGGGCGCCATCTTGGCGCGCAGCATACGGCGGGCAGTCCCTCTTTGGACTTCGGCGCGTCCTTCGGCATGTCCCTCGGCGCGCCCCTCAGCACGCCCTTCGGCGCGTCCCTCGGCAAGTCCTGTTCTCCGCTCCCAATTCATTGCGCTGACGAAGTCATGTTCCTTCATTTCCTCGCTAAGATAGGCAAGACGGAGCACTTTATCGCGCATGAACCTGTCCGTTGCCGTCCATGCTTCTTTGATTGCCGGTTCGCTCATGGCAAGTTCCTCCATTTCCTCATGCGATAATTTGTTGTTGACTCAAACTTCGCACATCAAAAACGTTCCACAGACCTTGAAAACACTGACTTTATGCCAATGAAAATACTCCGTGAATTGCAAGAGCAAGTTGAACAGTGATTTAATTAAGAAACATTTTCAATAGCGTATACTTCATCCAAGAAGGTGTTAAACAGTTCTGCTGGTGTTTGATAGTCGAGCACTCGACGAGGGCGGCTGTTTATCTCATCCGCTATGTTTAGGATGTCCTCGTCACTGTATCCGTCGATGCCCGTTCCTTTGGGGATATATTGGCGGAGGATGCCGTTGTGACGCTCGTTCTGCGGGCGTTCCCATGAGCTGTAGGGGGGAGCAAAGTACACCTTCGTGCCGAGGCTCTCAAGCTGCGTGAACGTCTCGCACTCTGTCCCGTTGTCAACGGTAATCGTCTTGAACACTTGGCTGAAACGGTCCTGTCCATATTCCGATTTCAAATGGGCGATGGCTTCTTCAATGCCGGCGCACGTGCGACCCGAGATGCGGATTGCGATGTAGTCGTGCGTCACCTTTTCCACAGCGGTAAATACGGCTGCGCCGCGCCCTTTTGGCGATCCGACAACGGTGTCGGCTTCCCAGTGTCCGATTTCCGTGCCTTCGTCCACAAGGGCAGGACGCTCCTGTATGCTACGCCCTTTCAGGCGCTTGTTCTTGCGGTTTCGCTTGC
>NZ_ALJR01000033.1:0-50092 GCF_000287655.1 Selenomonas sp. FOBRC9 | reverse complement strand
AGAATTTGCCCGACATGATGAAGTTACGTCAGCACTGCATGTGCCATTCTATTTCCCGGAGCCACATCAACCTTGGCAGAGGGGCACAAATGAGAACACTAACGGTCTGCTGCGGGAATATTTTCCCAAGGGGCAGGATCTTACCGACGTTTCGCAAGAGCACGTCCAAGAGATCTTTGACGAATTAAACATGCGTCCACGTAAATGCCTTGGCTTTCAGACTCCCTATGAAGTTTTCTATAAGAGGTCGTTGCACTTGATTTGACAATTCGCCATACAAAAAGGTCACAGAAGTCTATTCTGTGACCTTTTTGTATAAAGATATGTCATAGTGACTGTTAGTTCAACGTGAAAGATACGGGAACATTAAAAGTAACTGTGTCATTCGTGGGATTTGGATAGGATCCAACGGCATAAACTGCATTTACAGCAGCTTCATCCAGAATACTATGACCGGACGGACTCGATAATGAGACTCCCGCAATCGATCCGGAAGCAGACACTGTCACTGTGACAATGGGGCGACCTTCCAAACGACGTTTAATTGCCATATAGGGATATTGCTTATTTGCATCGACTGCGCGGCGGAACCCCTCATAATCGAAGGGCGCCTTTTGGACACCGCCGCCGTTGCTGCCGCCGCCACCGCCGCCATCATTTCCGCCTCCACCACCACCGTTGCTGCCGCCGCCACCACCGCCGCCGTTACTTCCACCGCCGCCGCCACCGTTGCTGCCGCCATTATTACTGCCGCCGGTGGTATTACTACCGGTATTGGAGCCGGTTTCAGACGATTCGGATGTAGTTGATGACGATCCCTGCGTAGGCAGTGTGACTGCGTCCGGTGTCGGTGTCGTTTGGGGCGTATCGGTTGTTGTGACTGGCGCGGGAACAGTCTGCTGCACCGCTTCAACACGTTTGGCAACCTCTTCAGCCTTTAGTGGCTCGGGGAACAGCGACTCGTTTCCACCACCGCTTTCACCGCCTCCGCCCGCACTGCCGCCGCCTCCTTGGCTAAAATCAGATGCTGCAAGGTCGACGACGTAAACCTGCTGTTCCTGTTGTTTAACAACAACCGTTAGTCCGATTGCCAGGAGCGCAAACAGCACGAGGTGCAGCAGAACGGAGACGATATAGGCCTTTCTCCATGAGAGATTTCGATCCATATATCTATCCCTTCTTTTGTTCTGCGGCAATCGAGAGCCGCTTTACCCCCGCTCCTTTAAGCATATCCATGACAGTGACGACCTGCCCGTGTGCCGTACGTTTGTCCGCCTGCAAAACAACTGCAGCATCCGGATTTGCCTGCATACGGCTCTTCATGATTGCCGCTGATTCCGTGATGCTCACGGGGTTGTTGTCAATAGTGATATGACCTTCTTCGTCGAGTGTCATGATGATTGGGAGCTGTGCGGGCGCAGATGCAGACTGCGCTTGAGGAAGCTGTACGGCAAGCGCTTTCTGCGCGACCGTCTGCAAGCTGTTCATCATGAAGAAGACAAGCAGGAAGAAGATAATATCGATCATCGGAATGATCATAAATTCCGGCTTCTTTTTCAGCCGATGATTGCCAAAATTCATTATGCCTCCCAGCTTTCTTTCTTCGCAGTAACGACTGTAGAGCAAAGGCGCTCCGTATCCGTGACAATGGTGTCGAGTTGATGGCTAAAATAGGTATAGACACAGAATGCAATAATAGCAACACAAAGACCGGATGCCGTTGCAACAAGTGCCTCACCGACGCCGCCTGTAATCGCGCCTGCGCCGCCGCCCTCATCAAGCACGCTGAACGTCTGGATCATACCCGTAACTGTACCGAGTAGCCCGAGCAGCGGGGCAATGGTTACAATTGCACTCAGGTAGTCGAGATAGCGGCGAAAATTGATCGCCTCCATCGACATGCGATCGGAGAACGCGCCCTTCATTGCCGTCTCTGTCCCTGCGTTCATGAGGCCGCTCTCAATGACGCGGCTGATGGCGGATGGGAACTCCTTACAGAGTTTCTCTATGGTATCAAAGTCCTTTTGCACGGCAGCATGATAGACACCATGAAAAAATACGCGCGATCCCTTGCGGTTGATGCGGTAGTAGTAAAAACGCTCCACCGCAATTGCAAAAGTGATCAGGGAGAGCAGGAGCAGCGGATACATAACGAGACCGCCGCTCTTAAAGAGATGCATTGCACTAGAAAAACCTTCCATATGATTTTACTCCTCCATATAACATAGATCGTCCATACTTGGGTCGGATTCACCCCATATTGATAGATACTACCTCAATAGTATCATGAATACGATTATCATTATAGAGACTAAGACAGAGATGTCAATAGAAAATGAATAACTTGATACAATTTTCCTTTTTTGTTGTAAATGTGTCTTTTGACAACATGCAACTTTTTTATTATACTGAGAACGTCAATTGTTCATTTCTATTGGAGGAAAGGAGGTGAATTTTTGTTACTCGAACGCGTATTGCGGTTTTTCATCGTTCTCATCACGGCAATCATCGGCGGGACACTCTTTGAGCTGCTTGTTCCGACGGCAAATGACTACCTGTCGGCGCCGCTGTGGCGGACGGAGCTCGGGGTGTTCGGGCTCTCGCTCGCGGGGCTCGTCTGCATCCTCGTCGGCACCGTGCTCGGCGGCATCGTCGGCTATCCGCTCGCCCCGTTCTTCACGACCCGTCTCCGGCGGTTTTCCGTCTGGGTCGAGGGGCAGCTTGGCAAGATGCCGATCCGCGACGTGATTGCCGGGGCGATAGGGCTGATCATCGGACTCATCATTGCCCGTCTTTTGGGCGACTCGTTTTCTACGATCCCTATCGTCGGCGATTACATCCCCATCGTGTTCAGCATCGTGCTCGGCTATCTCGGCGTTCACATCATGGTGAAAAAACGTCCGGAGATCGCGGAGGTTTTTGATTTCTTCCCACGGTTTCTGCGCGAGATGGCGCGCAGCCGCGAGGCACGCACGCCCGCGCCCGCACAGATGCCGCAGCGGGAGGGCGGCACGGAGCGCGGGTACAAGGTGCTCGATACGAGCGTCATCATCGACGGACGCATCGCGGACATCTGCGAGACGGGCTTTCTTGAGGGCACGCTCCTCATCCCCGTCTTTGTTCTCGAAGAGCTCCAGCACATTGCGGACTCGGCGGACTCGCTGAAACGCGTCCGCGGACGCCGCGGGCTCGACATCCTGCAAAAAATTCGTAAGGAATCTCGTATGAAGGTGGAGATCACCGAGGTCGACTTTGAGGACATCGCCGAGGTGGATTCAAAACTCCTCCAGCTCGCGCAGGAAGTCGGCGGCAAGATCATCACGAACGACTTTAACCTCAACAAGGTCGCACAGCTCCGCGGCGTCCCCGTGCTCAACATCAACGCGCTGTCCAACGCCGTAAAGCCGGTCGCCATACCGGGGGATGTGATGACCGTTCAGATTGTACGCCCGGGCAAAGAGCACGGGCAGGGGCTCGCGTATCTCGACGACGGCACGATGATCGTTGTGGACGGCGGATTCCGCTGCATGAACGAAATCGTCTCGGTCGAGGTCACATCCGCGCTCCAGACGGCGGCGGGACGCATGATCTTCGCCAAGGTGACGCGCTGACTCTAGCGCGGGAAGGAAGAGACATGGTTAGTGTGGTTTTTCCTGCGGCAGGGCAGGCGCATCGGATGCAGGTGGGGCTGAACAAAGTGTTTTTGACGCTCGCCGGCAAGCCGATGCTGCTGCGCACGCTGCTCACGTTTTCCAAAGTGCCGGACGTCGGCGAGCTCATCATTGCCGTCGGCGCGGATGAGGTCGAGCCGGTGACAAGCCTTCTCGGATGTGTCAAGGGGCTCGCCCCGTGGCGCGTCGTCGAGGGCGGCACGGAGCGGCAGTACTCCATCCGCAACGGGCTCGCGCTCGTCTCAGAGGAGGCGGACATCGTGCTCGTGCACGACGCCGCGCGCCCGCTCATCCGCCGCGATACCATCGAAGAGCTGATCCGTATCGTGCGCGCCAAGGGCGCGGCGATCATCGCCGTCCCCGAGAAGAACACGATCAAGATCGCCGCCGAGGACGGCACTGTCGCCGCGACCCCGCCGCGCAGCTCCCTTTGGCAGGTGCAAACTCCGCAGGGATTTCGCAAGGACATCCTGATGGAGGCGAACCGCAAGGCGGACGAGGACGGCTTCCTCGGCACGGACGACGCGAGCCTCGTCGAGCGTCTCGGCGTTCCCGTGCGCATCGTCAGAGGGGAGTACAGCAACATCAAGGTCACAACGCCCGAGGACATGGTGGTCGCCGAGGCGATCCTGCGTAACGATATGGGCGCGGGCGAGCTGATGAAAACGGCAGTCCACGAGGCAAAACGGCTGCTCGGCGGTGTCGTCCGCCGTCGGAAAGGGGAGGAAGAATGACACGGTTCGGCATCGGCTACGATGTACATCAACTCGTCGAGGGGCGGCGTCTCATCATCGGCGGGGTAGACATCCCGCACAATAAGGGACTGCTCGGTCATTCGGATGCCGACGTGCTGCTGCACGCCGTCTCCGACGCACTCCTCGGCGCAGCGGCGCTCGGCGACATCGGGCTGCATTTCCCCGACACGGACGCGCGCTATGCGGGTGCCGACAGCGGCGTATTGCTCGCAGAGGTCGCGCGGATCGTGCGCGGCGCGGGCTTTGCCATCGGCAACGTCGACTCCACCGTCGTCGCACAGGCGCCGAAGCTGCGCCCGTACATCGACGAGATGCGCGGCAATATCGCGCAGCGTCTCGGCATCGCTGTCGAGGACGTCAACGTCAAGGCGACCACGGAGGAACGGCTCGGCTTTACGGGCGCAGGAGAAGGGATGTCCGCTTACGCCATCGCAGGCGTTGAGCGTGTATAAGGAAATATGGAGGTATACATATGGCAAATCGGTTAAAGGAACTGCTCGGCATCGAGGTTCCCATTTTGCAGGGCGGCATGGCATGGATCTCGGAGGCAAATCTCGCCTCCGCCGTCTCGAACGCGGGCGGCGCAGGCATCATCTCGACGGGCGGACGTACCACCGAGTACACGCGCGATGAGATTCGCCGCTGCCGCAGTCTCACGGATCGCCCGTTCGGCGTCAACGTCATGCTCATGGCGCCGAACAAGGACGAGATCGTCGACGTCATCTGCGAGGAAAAACCCGCATTCGTCACCCTCGGCGCGGGCAATCCCGTCCCGTATTTTGAAAAATTCCACGCCGCGGGCGTGAAGGTCATCCCCGTCGTCCCGAGCGTCAAGCTCGCAAAGCGTGTCGAGGAGAAGGGCGCCGACGCCATCGTCGTCGAGGGCATGGAGGCGGGCGGACACATCGGCGTCCTCTCGACCATGCCGCTCATGGAGCAGGTCATCCCCGAGGTTTCGCTCCCCGTCGTCATGGCGGGCGGCTTCGGCGACGGACGCGGACTCGCGGCAGCCCTCCTCATGGGCGCCGCGGGTGTGCAGATGGGCACGCGCTTCCTCATCGCCGAGGAGTGCGTCGTGCATCCGAACGTCAAGGAAAAACTGATCGCATCCGTCGACACCGACACCATCGTCACCGGGAGCACCATCGGCGGCTCTGTGCGCGGCGTGAAGAATAAATTCTCCGAGGACTTCGTCGCGCTCGAATTCTCCGGCAAAGCGACGAAACAGGAACTGCTCGACCGCGCCACCGGCACGAATAAACTCGCCGCCGTCGACGGCGACGTCGTCAACGGCATGGTACAGGCGGGCGAGACGCTTACTCTCCTGCGCGAGATCGAACCGGTGCAGACCATTATCGAACGCATCGTCCGCGAGGCAAAGGCAACCCTCGCAAACGCGCAGAAGATCGAACTCTAACGGCACATAGGGGCGGAGCATGGGAACGGACGAACTCACACCGATGCAGGAACTCGCGCGGCGTGTGATCCTGCTCGAAAAACTGGTACTGCGTCAGCAGAGCCGCATGGACGAGCTCTTTCAGCGGATCGAATCGCTCGAGAGCGGAGAAGTCTGCGCTAAATATACCGCGCAAAAACCGGCGTTCGCGCCCCCTGTCTCCGAAGATGCCGACACGGGCGTCCCGTCCTCCGTCAGCGACCTCCTCGATGAGGAGCTAAAACGCGACCTTGCCCGTGCCTACGGCGCGGAACCACCGTCCGAAAAGACTGCGGAGAGCGTGCAGGACAGCCTCACGAACGCCATGGCGCGCGCCGCCGGCAGCTATGCCCGCGCCACGGGCGGGAAAGAACCCGTGCAGAGCGACCGCGCAAAGCAGAATGAAGCTGTACGGAAAAAGACCGCTGATGCCGCCGCGCTCCCGCAGACACCGCCGCGCGAACTGCGTGAAAAAACACCCGCAGAGCGCACGGCGGACTACATCGCCGGCTACAACGCACTCTACGACGTGCAGGGAACTATGTTCCAAAAGAAAAAAGCGCAGGACGACTTCATCAAACAATATGAAGTGCAGGGAATGAAGTGCACGAACATGCAGCTCCGCCTCAGCCGTCCCGAGCTCGAACCGCGCTTCGTCGCGGTCACGCCGCCGCGCGACGCCGACTACTGGGGAATGCCGCTCGGCAACAATCTGTTCGCCGTCGTGCCGAATCCCTTCCTCGTCTACGGCGAGGAGATGCACATCGCGGGCGGAATGCGCGAAGCGTTCAACTCCAACTACCGCCCCGGCACCGTCTACGGCAGATTCACCGTCAAAGAAACCGCCACCTTCCAATTCGGCACCATCGGCAAAGTCTTTCGCCGCGGACAGCTTGAAGTGGAAGTATAACAATTTCACCATTCAAAAAGGCTATTGTACAGATGCAAAATCATGTGTTTATACAATAGCCTTTTCTATTTTATTAATCACGTACCTGTCTGCCCGCGCCCGCGCCGTCGATGGCGACGGCGACATTCGCTTCGGTGAAGGTTTTCATATCATTCAGTATGTGCAGGGCGGCGCGTATGATGCCGAACGCGAGCGATCCCGCGGTGCCGATGGGAGGATTGGCATCAAGTTTGATCATATCGGAAAAGATATGGAGGATATAGGGGGCGACGGTGCGATACAGTTCGCAGACCCGGCAGGCGCGGTCTTCGGTCGGCTCGTCGGCGGGGATGATGAGACTGCGCGCGTTGGCGGCGGCTGTCATGATCGTCGATGCGATGCGCAGGTCGGGGGAACCGTCCTCTTCCATGCCGATCAAGAGGATGGGGGCATCTTTGGCAATGCGCTCGATGCTCCGATGCAGACGGATGAGTGCGCTCTCCGTTATTTCATCCGGGAGCGGCAGGACATATATGGGGATGCCGGCATATGAGCACATCGCCGCAAGCGCGGTACTCTGCGGCGCAGGCAGCGCGGTGTCGCGGACGGCGAGGATGAGCACAGCCTTTGTATCGACGGGTGGCTGCGGGGTTCCCATTGCACCTGCGAGAACGACAGCGATCCGTTCGAGATAGCCGAGGCTGTGAATGGGCTTTGCGAGGTTGTCCAAACGATATTGACAGGCGTCTATTGCCGCCCCGTCCGGCGAGAGAATTTTGAGCCGTATATTGTCGCTCTCGTCGGCGTTCGCGTCCGATTCGAGCACGGCGGGGTGAATGCCGTCCACACCTGCGGTTTTGCCGTCGAGCGCATCCCACACGCACAGCATTTGTCGGAGATGGTCAAGTGCGATGGACGATCCCGCCGCCTCGCTCAGGCGGATGTCGAGCCGCAGCATGGGCGTGAGTCCGAGCCGGCGCAGCGCGTGCGGCTGAGACAGCTCGGTCAGCGAGCCGTGCGAGGCGAGCAGGTAATATGCGCAGTCGGGGCAAAGTACGTGGGCGACGAGTGCGGCGGAGGTCGTGTTTGCACCGTCAAGGATGACGAGCATACGGCGGGCGGCGGCGCCGAGGATGATGCCCGCAATGCATCCGAGTTCAAATCCGCCGACTTTCCTGAGGACGTCGAGCCCGTCCGCAGGATCGGGCGTATTGACCGCGAGCGCACGACGGACGATCTCGATCTTATGCGCAAGACGCGCGTCCGAGATGTTCGCGCCGCGTCCCGTGACCTCCTCGGGAGAGAGCCCTAGAATCGCGGCGACGATAGCGGCGCTCGACGTTGTGTTGGAGATGCCCATTTCGCCCGGGAGGATGCAGCGATCGCCGCGGTCGGCGCAGATGCCCGCAAGCTCTATGCCCGCCTCGACGGCTTTGATTGCCTGCGCACGCGTCATTGCTGCGCCCTGTGTCATGTTCTGCGTGCCGCGCGCGATGCTGCGGTGCAGTAGCCCGGGGATGTGTGCGGTATCGGCATTGACGCCCAGATCGGCGACGATGAGATTTGCATTTGCATAATTCGCCACCGCGTTCGCAGCGCCGCCGTGTGCGACGAGGTAGTTGCACATCATGTTGAGCGTCGTCTCGGGCGGATAGGCGCTGACGCTCTCCGCGGCAACGCCGTGATCGGCGCAGGAGATGACGACACTCGTCTGCGGCGGTGCGGGATGCCGCTCGCCCGTGATGCGGATATAGCGGACGAGGGCGTCCGTGAGACGTCCAAAATCGATGCCGTGATGGGTGAGGAGGGATTCTTTGATCCCCTCGGAAATCGTCGGATCGGGAACCTTGATGTCCCGAACGGTACGTTCTAAGAGTGTCATGCGCGTTTCTTTTCCTTTTCACGTTGCATTTGCAGTTGTTTGAGCGAAAGTCCGATGCGTCCGCGCGTTTCGTCAATGCTGATGATCATGACGTCGAGCACGTCGCCGACCGAAAGGACGTCAAGCGGATGCCGCACGCGGCGGCGGCTCATTTCGGAGATGTGGAGCAGTCCCGCCTGTTTCAGTCCGATGTCGATGAATGCGCCGAAGTCCGTGATGTTGCGTACGGTTCCGCGCAGGACGGTGCCGACGGCGAGGTCGGAGAGCTTCACGATGTTTTGCCGTGTGAGCGGTGCGGGCAGATCTTCGCGCGGGTCGCGTCCCGGACGGGTGAGTGCCTTGAGGATGTCCGTGACCGTCGGAACGCCTGCGCCGAGCTTCTTTGCAAGGGCGGCGGCGTCCGTTTGCGCAATTTTGAGCGCGAGGGCAGGGAGTGCGGCACGGTCGGTGAGATCGCCTTCCGCGGCGCACAGCTCCCTGAGCAGGGCGCGCGCGAGGTTATAGGACTCGGGGTGTACGGACGTATCGTCGAGCGGCGTTTCGCCCGCGCGGATGCGCAGAAAGCCTGCACACTGGGTAAACGCCGCGTCGCCGAGACGAGAGACCTTGTGCAGGGTGCTGCGGTTCGTGAATTTGCCGTGCTCGTTGCGGTAGGCGACGATGTTCTTTGCGATGGCGGCATTGATGCCCGCGATGCGCCCGAGCAGGGCGGGGGACGCCGTGTTGAGATCGACGCCGACGTGGTTGACGGCATCCTCGACGGTGGCGTCGAGCGTCTCTTTGAGTTCCTTTTGACTGACGTCGTGCTGATACTGACCGACGCCGATCGCCTGCGGATCGATTTTGACCAGCTCCGCCAAGGGATCCTGCACGCGGCGCGCGATGGAGACGGCGCCGCGAATCGTCACGTCGTAGTCCGGCAGCTCCTCTTTTGCGAGCGCCGATGCGGAGTAGACGGATGCGCCCGCTTCGTTCGTGATGAGGTAGTGGACGTTCGCGAGGTTGTTGTCGCGGATGAGGGCTGCGGTGAACTGCTCCGTCTCATAGGAAGCCGTGCCGTTGCCGATGGAGATGAGCGTGACGCCGTGCTCCTTGATGAGACTGAGAAGCTGCTGTGCGGCGGCGCGGCGGGCGGCATCGCTCTGCGTGACCTGCACGACGCCGCTTGCGCGGACATGCCCTGTCGCGTCGACGACGGCGACCTTGCAGCCCGTGCGGTAGCCGGGATCGAGCCCCATGACGACATGTCCTGCGAGCGGCGGTTGGAGGAGCAATTGTTTCAGGTTTTGACCAAAGATTTTGATTGCCTTTTCCTCCGCCTCTTCGGTGAGACGCGCGCGCAGCTCACGCTCCAGCGCGGGGAGGAGCAGGCGTTTATACCCGTCCTCGACGGCGGCGCGCAGCTCCGCGGTAAAGATAGAAGGCTGCCGGAGGATACGGCGAGCAATCGTTTCGATATTTTTCTCGTGTTCGATATTGACGCGTACGGTGAGACAGCTTTTCTTCTCACCGCGGTTGATGGCGAGGATGCGGTGCGACGGCAGCGTGCGCACGGGTTCGCTGTACTTATCGTACATTTGGAATGTCTGCGCGTCTTCCGACGCCGCGTCCAGCGCCGTCTCAAGGACGGCATTTTTCCAAAAATATTCACGCATCTGCGAGCGCAGCGATGCGTCGTCCATGATGGTCTCGGCGAGAATATCGCGCGCACCCGCGAGTGCGTCTGCCGGCGCCCGTACCTCCTGCGCGGGATTTACGAAGGCGGCGGCGTACTCCTCGGGCGTCCCGGTTGTTTCCTTCTGCAGGAGCATGGCGTCTGCGAGCGGTTCCAGTCCGCGCGCCCGTGCGACCGACGCCCGCGTACGCTTCTTTTGCTTGTAGGGGCGATAGAGATCCTCCAGCGTTTGCAGTTTTTCCGCCGCTTCAACGGCGGCGCGCAGCTCGTCCGTGAGTTTGCCCTGCTCCTCGATGCGCGCGAGGACTTCCTCCTGTCGTTTGACGAGACCGCGCAGATAGCTCAGCCGTGTCTCGACACTGCGCAGCGTTTCATCATCGAGTGATCCTGTTGCTTCCTTGCGGTAGCGGGCAATGAAGGGGATCGTGTTCCCGTCGTCTAGGAGCGTGATGACCGCATCGATTTGCTGCGGACGGACGGAAAGCTCTTTTGCGATGACGGCAGGAATATCGGAAATACGCATGAAATCAAACCTTTCTTCATTCGTCAATGTCCTACATTATAGCATGATTTTTGCGGCAAACAAAAGGAACATGCATTTTATAGGACGAATATGACATAGGACTATTGACAGGAATTTTAGGATAGAGTATTATAATACATAAGTAATAATGATTTTAGTTTTGGTATGATTGAAAAGTAGGAACGATTATGCATGCAGATTCGATGCTGACCATGAGTGAAGTCACGGACATTCTCCGTCAAAATAAAAAGAAAGTGACACCGCAGCGCCTCGCCGTCTATGCGGCGCTCGCAGCGACCAAAGAGCATCCAACCGCGGAGACGCTCTACAAGGAGCTGCGCCCGAATTACCCGACAATGAGTCTTGCAACGGTCTATAAGTCGCTCGATGCGTTCTGCGAGATCGGCATTGTACGTGAGCTGAACGTAGGTGAGGAGGCATTCCGTTACGATGCAGACATCTCACCACATCCACATGTGCGCTGCATTGCCTGCGACAAGGTCGCGGACGTGCCCATCACATCGTTGCCTGCACTCGACAAGAACGTTGCGTCAGTGACGGGTTATCGCGTCGTCGCGCAGCAGATGTATTTCTTTGGGTATTGTCCCGAGTGCCAGAAGAAAAAAATCAATCAGAACTGAATATATATCTGCATGATGCCTGCCGTGTTCGGCAGGTTTTCTTTTGCGGGTAGAAAACACCAAAAGAAAAGCACCCGACTGCGAGTGCTTTGTTCGTATCTTACTTATCTGCGCGTACGCCGCGCGAGGATGCGGATGACCTTAGCGCCAGTACTCTTAATCCTGCGAAATGGGGCGACGCGCGTCGTGGTTTTGGGACGGATTTCTGAAGGCGCGCGGAAGTCCCCGCGACGCAGATGAGTGCTCTTTGTTTTGTCGGGCTGGAACGCCCGGCGCATACTGTTTGCAATTGGCTCGAGTGCAGCGTTCTCCGCACAAAGGTAGATGTCGAGAGAGACATGGCGCAGATCCGGGTGCACATGGAGCGCGATGTGACCGTCCGGCAGGAGTGCCATGAGCGATATATGTCCGCCCATCTGCACATCGCTGATCATTTGGAGTGGGACGAGATTCATCTGTGCGAGTGCTTCCGAGACTTTTTCGCGGAGTAATGCCTCATTGCCGCATTTGTCTCCTTTACAATTATAAAAGTCTACCGTCAATAATCTTGATTGAATGGTCATTCGCCTCAGTCTCCTTGCCCAGCACATCATCTGTTCTCATTATAGATGAAAGTGACATGTCCGTCAAGGAATCTAGCTGAATTGTCCTAATGTCGTCGTATCTATGAAGCGACATCTTCGTAGATCCTTTCGAAACAAATACCATATCTTGTATTTTCCCATGGCGAATGATATACTAAACGAAAAATTAGGAGGATATCATATCAGTGGAGCGGATAATGGGGAAAGAGCGTGTTGTCGTCGCGATGAGCGGCGGTGTGGATAGTTCTCTTGCGGCGGCGCTGCTCCTTGCACAGGGCTATGATGTCGTCGGGGTTACGATGCGTCTTTCCAATGAGAACCGCGATGTGGATCCGGAAAACGACCGCAGCTGCTGTTCGCTCAGCAGTGTGGATGATGCGCGACGCGTGGCGGATGTTCTGGGGATTCGGCATTATGTGATGGACTTTACGATGCCGTTCCAAACGTCGGTGATCGACTATTTTTT
This sequence comes from Selenomonas sp. FOBRC9, assembly GCF_000287655.1. NCBI lineage: Bacteria > Bacillati > Bacillota > Negativicutes > Selenomonadales > Selenomonadaceae > Selenomonas > Selenomonas sp. FOBRC9. The sequence continues at coordinate 37,571 of NZ_ALJR01000033.1, read as the reverse complement.
GGATGAGTATCTGCTCGGACGCACGCCAAATCCGTGTATTGCGTGCAATCGGTATATTAAATTTGAAGGGCTGCTGCATAAGTCGGCGGAGCTGGGCGCGTCCCATGTTGCGACGGGACATTATGCACGTATTGATTTTGACGGAGGGATGTATCGTCTGCGCAAGGGGAAAGATGTAGATAAGGATCAGTCCTATGTGCTCTATCATCTCAATCAGGAGACGTTAGCGCATGTGCTTCTGCCGCTTGGCGACTTTGACAAGGGGACGACGCGCCGCATGGCGGAGGAATACCGTCTGCCCGTTGCGCATAAGCCGGAGAGTCAAGAAATCTGCTTTGTTCCGCGTGACGATTATAAGTCCTATATGAAGGAAAAGCGCCCGGGGCGATCCGTGCCCGGGGATATTGTCGACCGTGCGGGGAATGTGCTGGGGCATCACGACGGGATTTCATTTTATACGATCGGTCAACGACGGGGCTTAGGCATCGCGGCTCCTCAGCCGCTCTATGTGACGGCGCTTGATGCCGTGCACAATCATGTTGTCGTGGGGACGGCGGAGGAGGTTTTTGCGCGGGAACTTACGGCATCGGATCTGAGTTGGACGATGTGGGAGTCGCTTGACGAGGTGTGTATGGCACACGCGAAGATTCGATACGGGAAGCGTGAGGCAGAGGCACGGATAATGCCTCTTGACGGGAACAGACTACGAGTTCGCTTTACAGAACCGCAGCGTGCGGTGACGCCGGGGCAGTCCATTGTGTTCTACGAGGGAGACGTTGTGCTGGGGGGCGGCGTCATTGATGCTGTGCTTGCGTGATACATTCATCCATGGGGAGAGAGGGGATTCAAATGATGAGCCGCAGTGTAAAGATCAAGATTTCCTGCTTCGTACTGCTTGGTGTTGCGGTATTATTTGCGGGGCTCTTTTGGTATTTTCGCATTCATACCAAGACGCCGGAATATGCCATGGGAGCAATCGTGCAGGCGCTTGACCGGCATGATGAAAATCGCTTCCTGCGCTATGTGCGTTTGGATGAGGTTCTTGACCGGGGCTATGATGATTTCATGGCAGGTACGATTGCGGTGGATTTCGGACAGGGGCAAGAAACGCCTGCGGGACTGGATGATTTCACTAAAATGCTCAAACCGGCCTTTACCAAGATGTTGTATGATGCCATAGAGGCGCGACTGACGACTGGGGAGTTTCCTGCGGTAGATCAGACTGCCGACGGTGCGGAGTCTGAGAATATACTATCGCGTATCGGGCTGCGCGATCTGAGTTTCCGTGAGATTACTGTGCTGAACGTCAATGAGGAAAATAGGACGGCTGTCGCGGAGATCCTTGCCCATCAGGGCGAGGCGGATGCAGATTTCACCTTTCAAGTCGCGCTTGCCCCCTCGGACGAGGGCGACTGGCAGGTAACGGGTATTACGAATCTGTATGAATACGCGGTGTTCTTAGGGAAGGCACGTCGCGCGCACGTGGAGGACTATCTTACTGCAACCGGAGCGATCATTGCTCGACATGATCAGAGTGTACGCTTGGCGCAGCTCCGACTTTACAGTTCGCTTGCCGTTGGAACGCTCGGCAATCAAGCGACACGGGATATGGCACGCAGGATCATGGAGCAGGATATTCTCGTCGACTGGAAGCAGCGGAAGGAAGAGCTTTCTGCGGTGTCCGTACCCCGCAGTATGCAGAGTCTCCAGCAGCTCCGTCTGAAGATATGCGATCTGCACATCGCATATGCGGAGGGCTATGCGGCATGGATGACGGATAAGAATGCGGCGACGATCCGCAGCGCAGAGAGCAGCCTGCGTCAGGCGGAGGTGCTGGAGGTCGAGGAGTCCTTCCTCGTGCAGCGTGCGAAGCGATCGTCCGGAGACAAAATGGAGTGAGGGAGATCTATGACGCTTGATTCGAGTAACGATACAGTTGCGATCCTTTACGATATAGAGAATGCACCCATCGAAATGCTTCAATATACGATAGACAAAGCGCAGCGTTATCAGCCCTGTCGCATGATCGTCGTCTCCGATTGGGAGGCGCATCCGGAGCAAAAGCGATGGGATCGCCTCATGCAGTATCCGGATTTCACCTTTCGGCAGATCAGCCGGACATTTTTCGGTAAAAATTCGCTGGATTCCGCGCTCTATGATTCTGCGCAGATTCTCTATCAAGAGGGTGTGCGAAAATACTTTATCATCACAACGGATTCGGACTTCGTGCGGATTGCGGAGTCGCTGAATGCGCAGGATCCATCCTACATCATCGGTGTCGGGACGAAGCAGGCGAGCGAAGACCTGCGAAATGCGTATAATGAGTTCTTCGTCTATCCGCCGGAACGAAAGACCAAGGGGCGCACGGCGAAGAAGAATACAGAAGAAAAAGCGACGGAGGCGGATACAATGGCAAAGAAGAAATCGGATGAAAAGGGGAGCAAGACCGGGCAGAAGCCCGCTGTGGATAAAGCCGCTGTAAAGCAGGAAACAAAGAAACAGCCGGCTCCTGCGAATACCGGAAAGAAGAAGCCGGAGTTGCCTGCGGTGGAAGTAAAACCTGTGAAAGAAGCCGCAAAAGAGATACAAAAATCGGCAGCCAAAACGAAGAAGAAAGCCGCGGCTCACCCCTCTATGCAGTCTCCGGCAATGCTTGTGAGTACGGCGCCCGAACCGGCGGCACAGGCGTCCGCGGTAAACGGATTCCTTACAGTTCGGTTGCCGAAGACGCTGCGCACCTCGCTCGAACAGAAAATGATCGAGGAGGAGGTTTCTCTTGACGAGCTCGTCACATACCTCCTGATGCGCGGTCTTTCTGTAAAATAACGGAGCATTGAGATGGCGAAGAAAGAGGAGCGTGTCCTCCTGTATCAATTCCCGCCGGAGCATTTGCCTGCGGCACAGACGGCGCTGCGGGCGCTCGGGATTCGCGTACAGATTCTTCCTCCCGATGCGTGGCGCGAGAAGGTCGGCTATCTGCTGGGGCTCAAGGGCTATCGTCCGGCACTACCGGCGGACGAGGCGCATTTTGATTTCCCCCATGAGGTGATGCTGCTTGAGCATATCCGTGGAAAGCGATTGACAAAGGTACTCACCGCACTTGCGGAGGCGGGGGTGCCGCGCATTTCCTATAAATCCTCGATTACGCCGTACAATACGCTGTGGACGCTGCGCTATTTGTGCGAGCATATGTCGCACGAACACGGCGCAGCGCTGAAGGATGAATCGCGGGACTAGTGGTAAAGGACGGGATGAAATGAAGAAGATTCTTGCGGTGATCGCCGCTTTGGGGCTGTTTTTGACATTCGGCTGCGGATTGGAACAGGAGCAAAAGACAGAGACGCTGCCAAAGCTCACCGTTGGACTCATGCCGGATACGGATTCAATCCCGTTCATTATTGCGGAACAGCAAGGATACTTCAAGGAAGAGGGCATTGAGGTTGAACTCATGCCCTTTAAGAGTGCGATGGAGCGTGATGCGGCGCTCCAGAGCGGCAATCTCGACGGTGCGGTCTCCGATCTGCTCGCCGTCATCTTTGCGCGTTCCGGCGGCTTTGCCGTACACGCGACGTCCTACACAGACGGCAGCTACAACCTGATCGCGGGTGGTCATACGGATATTTCATCAGTTGACGGTATGCGCGGCAAGGAGATTGCAATCTCGCGCAATACCATCATTGAGTATGTGACGGATGAAATTCTTGCGTCGCATAAGATGAGTGAACAAGATGTCTCAAAGGTCGTGATCCCGCAGATTCCCGTGCGTTTGGAGATGCTGCAAAGCGGCAATCTCGACGCGGCGCTGTTGCCGGAACCGATGGCGAGCGTTGCCGTGGCGTCGGGCGGACGTTATATTACGGGATCGGGCGATCTCGGCATCAATCCGGGCGTTATGGTCTTTACAGATCAATCAATTCAGGGAAAAAAATCCTCCATCCGGGCGATGTACCGCGCTTATGATAAAGCGGTGGAGTATCTGAACAACACGCCGCGCGAAGAGTATATCGACCTCGTGATGGAAAAGAGCGGCTTTCCCGCCCCCGCGCGCGATGCGTTAAAGCTCAATCCCTATCGCTCGGCAGGGCTTCCGACGGAAAAAGACGTCGAAGAGGCGGTCGGCTGGGTGAAGGGGAAAGACCTCGCCGGAGACTATAGCTATAACGACCTCGTCGTCGATCTCCTTTCGGAGGGGAAATAATGCCGTATCTCTCACAGGAAAATGCGCCCATCCAAGAGGCTCTTGAGCGTATGAAGCGCGCGCGCTTGGTTCCGTTTGACGTGCCGGGGCATAAGCGCGGCAGGGGGAATCCGGAGCTCTCGGCATTCCTCGGCGCAGCCTGTCTGGATGTCGATGTGAACTCCATGAAGATGTTGGACAACCTCTGTCATCCCGTCTCGGTGATCAAGGATGCGGAGACCCTTGCGGCAGAGGCGTTTCGTGCTGCGCACGCATTTTTTATGGTCAGCGGCACAACAGGCTCCGTTCAGGCGATGGTGCTGTCTGCGGTCGGGCGCGGGGATAAGATTATCATGCCGCGCAACGTCCATCGCAGCGCGATCAATGCGCTTATTCTGTGCGGCGCGATCCCCATCTATGTCAACCCGGGCATTGACGATACGCTCGGCATTGCGCTCGGGATGCGCCTAGAGGATGTTGCGGCGGCGATTGCGTGTCATCCCGACGCGAAGGCGGTCTTTGTCAACAATCCGACCTACTACGGTATCTGCTCCGATCTGCGCGCGATTACGGAGCTGGCGCACGCGCATGGGATGAAGGTGCTTGCGGATGAGGCGCACGGCACACATCTCTATTTCAGCGATCGCCTGCCCGTGGCGGCGATGGATGCGGGCGCGGATATGGCGGCAATCAGTATGCATAAATCGGGCGGCTCGCTGACACAAAGCTCGATCCTGCTCTGCTCCGATCGGATGCCGCTCGGCTATGTGCATCAGATCATCAATATCACACAGACGACGAGTGCTTCCTACTTATTGCTCTCGAGTCTCGACATCAGCCGCAGAAACCTTGCGCTGCGCGGGCGTGAGGTGATCGATAAGATCATCGACCTCGTTGCCTATGCGCGTGATGAAATCAACGCCATTGGCGATTACTACGCCTATGGGCGAGAACTCGTGGACGGCGGCGCGGTATTTGATTTCGACACGACGAAGCTCTCGATCTTCACACGCCCGACAGGACTTGCGGGCATTGAGGTCTATGATATACTGCGTGACGACTACGATATTCAAACGGAGTTCGGCGATATTGCAAATCTGCTCGCCTATGTGTCCGTCGGCGACCGACCGAAGGATATTGAGCGGCTTGTCGCGGCGCTGGCCGAGATTCGGCGCAACTACCGCAAAGATCCTGCAAAGACGCTGCGCATGGAGTACATGGATCCCGTTGTCGTATGCGGACCGCAGGACGCATTCTACGCGGAGAAAGAATCCCTGCCCATCGAGGAGACGGCAGGACGCATCTGTACGGAGTTCGTCATGTGCTATCCGCCGGGCATCCCGATCCTCGCGCCGGGGGAGCAGATCACGGAGGAGATCCTGACCTATATCCGCTACGCAAAGAAAAAGGGCTGTCAGATTACAGGCCCCGAGGATATGAGCATACGGCGTCTCAACGTCATGACGGAGAGGTGAACGATGGAATTTTGGTATACGGAACAGCATACGCCGGACGTGCGGTTCTCGATTCGCGTGGATCGTCAGCTCTACAGCGGGCAGAGCGAGTTCCAGCGCATCGACGTGTTTGAATCGCCCGAGTTCGGGCGTTTTTTGACGCTCGACGGCTATATGATGCTGACCGAAAAGGACGAGTTTATCTACCATGAGATGATTGCGCATGTGCCTATGTGCGTGCGTCCCGATGCGGAAAATATCCTCGTCATCGGGGGCGGCGACGGCGGGACGGTGCGCGAGCTGCTCCGCTATCCCTCTGTCCGTCATATCGATCTCGTGGAGATCGACGAGCAGGTTGTGGATATCTGCAAAAAATATTTGCCGTTTACCGCGGCGGGGCTTGACGATCCGCGCGTCAGCCTCCACTATGAGGACGGTCTTCGATTTGTACGCAAGCCCGTGAGCGCCTACGATCTCATCATTGTGGACTCGACGGATCCCTTCGGCCCCGGAGAAGGGCTTTTTACAAAGGAATTTTACGGCAACTGCTTCAAGGCGCTGAAAGACGACGGCATCATGGTCAATCAGCATGAAAGCCCTTTTTACGAGCAGGATGCCTATGCCATGCAGCGTATGCACCGGCGCATTGTAACGTCGTTTTCGATCAGCCGCGTATACCAGGCACATATACCGACCTACCCGTCGGGGCATTGGCTCTTCGGCTTTGCGTCAAAGAAATATCATCCCGTTGAGGATGCGGATTTTGCACGCTGGAAAGCCCTCGGCATCAAGACGCGCTATTATAACACGCAGCTGCACGCGGCTTCCTTTGCGCTGCCCAACTATGTGGAGGAGATGCTCGAAGATGTGGAATCGTAATATAGAGACGTTCCTAGGATGTGACGCTGCGTATGAGGAGGGGCACATTGTCCTCTTTGGTGCGCCGTTTGATTCGACGACCTCGTACCGTCCCGGCACGCGCTTTGCATCGCGGACAATGCGCGCTGAATCCTATGGACTGGAGACGTACAGTCCGTATCAGGATCTTGACCTTGAGGATGCGCGCGTGTTCGACGGCGGCGATTTGGAGCTGCCCTTCGGGGATACGGCGCGTGCGCTCGGTATGATTCGAGATTTTACCACGGAAGTCCTGACGGACGGGAAGCTCCCGTTTCTCATCGGTGGGGAACATCTCGTGAGCCTGCCTGCGATCGAGGCGGCTGCCGAAAAATATTCCGACCTCGCCGTGATTCATTTTGATGCGCATACGGATCTGCGCGACGAATATCTCGGCAACCGTCTGTCACATGCGACTGTTATCCGGCGCGTCTGGGATATTTTGGGGGACGGGCGCATCCATCAGTTCGGCATTCGCAGCGGTGAGCGCGCCGAATGGGAGTGGGCGCGCGCGGGACACACGAACCTGCGTCCCTTTACCTTTGCGGGGCTTTCCGATGCCGTCGCTGCGGTGAAGGGGCGTCCCGTGTACCTCACGATCGACCTCGACGTGCTCGACCCGTCGGTGTTCCCCTGGACGGGAACGCCCGAGGCGGGCGGCGTGAACTTCATTGAGCTGATGAAGGCGGCGCTCTCCGTCATTCACGGGTGCAGGATTGTCGCCTGCGATATGGTGGAGCTGTCCCCGCCTCTCGATGCGAGCGGCGCATCTACGGCGACGGCGCTGAAGCTCCTGCGTGAGATGCTGCTCGCGTTCGAGGAGGATTTTATTCGCCCGCAGATCGTATGATATATTTAAGTACCGGTGAAAAGAGAGGTACATTCGCTATGAAGGCGGTTGTCGTTTATGAGGCGGGCGGGGCGCAGCAGCTCGTTTATACGGATGTTCCACGTCCCACAATCAAAGAGGGACGATCTCTCGTCAAGGTGCGCGGATTCGGCATCAATCATTCGGAAATATTCACACGGCAGGGACTGTCTCCTTCGGTAAAAATCCCGCGCATCCTTGGTATCGAGTGCGTCGGCACGGTCGAGGAGACGACGGAGCCGGAGCGACTTCCCGTCGGGCGGCGCGTCGTTTCCATCATGGGAGAGATGGGGCGGGCATTTGACGGAAGTTATGCGGAGTACGTCCTGATTCCGAATGCACAGATTTATCCGGTGGACACTGACCTTCCGTGGGCAGAACTGGCGGCGATTCAGGAGACGTACTATACGGCATTTTGTTCACTGGAGAACCTTCGCATTTCGGCGGAGCACAGCGTCCTCGTTCATGGCGGTGCAAGCGGCGTTGGTGTGGCGGCGCTGCGCCTTTTGCGAGGGAAATATCCGGATATGCGTATCGACGGGATAACGCGGCGTGCGGATATGCGGTCATCATTTCTTGCCGAGGGCTATACCGATATTGTGATAGATCGGGACGGACGCCTTGAGACGGAGCGATCCTATGACCGGATTTTGGAACTCATCGATCCCGCAGTGATAAAGGACAGCATGAAACACCTCTGCCGATTCGGCATTCTATGCAGTACGGGTCAGCTCGGCGGGAAATGGTACTTGGAACAGTTCGACCCCATTATCGATTTGGCAGAGGACAGCTATCTAACCTCGTTCTATTCGGGCAATGTGCGTGAGGGACGCCTCAATGATCTGATTGATTATATCGACCGGTATCGCGTCCGTATTCGCCCCGAAAAAATATTTTCACTTTCGGAAATCATTGATGCACATCGTTATTTGGAAAGCAGAACTGGATTCGGAAAGGTTGTCATCGTCATTTGAATGTTCTGCCCTTGCGTATGTTTTGAACTATGCGCAAGGGCATTTACTGTTGAAAAAACACGGGAGTGATGATATAGTCTTATAGAATTTGTTTTATTACAATTTGAAAAGAGGTGAACGATGGACTTGTTACAGGCGGTCGTTTCGATATTTGCGGAGCGCGGTCAATTTTTTTTGCAGCTGACACTGGAACATCTTTGGATTTCTGCGTCCGCGATTGGGATTGCGCTTGTTGTCGGCGGCGCGGCGGGGATTTTGATCAGCCGCTACGAACGGGCGGTACAGCCGACGCTCGGCGTGGTGAATTTCCTCTATACGGTGCCGTCCATTTCGATGCTGGGCTTTTTGATCCCGTTTTTCGGCGTGGGCAATACGGCGGCGATCATCGCGCTGACCGTTTATGCGCTCCTGCCGATGGTGCGCGCGACACATACGGGGCTCGCGCAGGTCGACCGCTCGCTCATCGAAGCGGCGATCGGCATGGGCGGGACGCCGATCTATGTGCTCGTGCACGTCGAACTGCCGCTTGCACTGCCGATTATCATGTCGGGCATTCGCAATATGGTGACGATGACCGTTGCGCTTGCGGGAATCGCCTCGTTCATCGGTGCGGGCGGGCTCGGCGTTGCGATCTATCGCGGCATTACGACGAACAACCCGGCGCTGACGATCGCGGGCAGTCTCCTTATCGCCGCGCTTGCGCTGGTGCTCGACGCCATCCTCGGCGCATTGGAGCAGGGCGCGAAAAAAGATCTGCATCGGCGCAGGTCGGGTAAATCTCTCGGTATCGCCGCCGGACTTCTTGTGTTCATCGGTCTTGCCGGCGGGGTGCTCTACGGGATGTTTGGAACAAAAGATGTTATCCGCATCGCGACAAAACCCATGACGGAGCAGCTCGTCATGGGAGAGATGCTGAAGCTCCTCATCGAGCAGGACACGAATCTTTCGGTTCGTCTGACGCCGGGCGTCGGCGGCGGAACGTCGAATATTCAGCCCGCTATGGAAAGCGGTGATTTTGACCTCTATCCGGAGTATACGGGCACGGGGTGGAACATGGTGCTGAAGGAAAAACGGACGTATGACGAGCATTTATTTCCGTTACTCACGGCGGCGTATCACGAGCGGTATCATATGCGGTGGATCGGCATGTACGGATTCAACGATACGTTTGGCATTGTGGTGCGGCGGGACATCGCGAAGCAATATGGACTGCGAACGTATTCCGACTTAGTAAATGCTGCGCCGGCACTGACCTTTGGGGCGGAGTATGATTTCTTCGAACGCGAGGACGGATATGCGGCGCTTTGCCGCGCCTATGGGCTGAGTTTTGCGCGGACGATGGATCTCGATATCGGGCTTAAATATAAGGCGCTCGAAAGCGGACAAATCGACGTCATGACGATTTTCACGACGGACGGGCAGCTCGCCGCATCGGATGCCGTCGTTCTTCAAGACGACCGCGGATTTTTTCCCTCCTACCGCTGCGGGAATGTGGTTCGCGAGGAAGTTTTGACCACACATCCGGAGCTTGCGGATACGCTTGAAAAACTGACGGATACGATCACGGATGCCGAAATGGCGCGGATGAATTATGCCGTTGAGAGCGCGGGGCGCGAACCTCGCGCCGTGGCGGAAGAGCATCTCCGCAGCAAGGGACTCCTGCGGTAATTTTCTGCGGGAATATCAGACCGGCGCGGATTTCGATTTGATAGGCGTGCGCCAATTTGTTATAATGTCTAGGATATTGCAATGAAAGACGGTGAAGCTATGAATGTGACGGAAAAGGATCTGGAGACGACCGCGCGTCTCTCGCGTCTCGCCATTCCTGCGGACGAAAGAGCGGATGCGCTCGCGCGTCTCGGGGACTTCCTGACCTATGTGGATAATCTTTCCGGTGTCGATACGGAGGGCGTCCGGCCGACGACGTACGCGCTGCCGATCGAGAATGTGTTTCGTGCCGACGAGGTGCGTCCGTCTCTCCCGAACGAAGCCGCGCTCTCCAATGCGCCGCTCCGGGAGGACGGGTACTTCAAAGTGCCGAAGGTACTGGAAGGATAGGAGGGACTCTTTTGCATCTCTATGAAAAACCGGCGCATGTCCTGCACGATATGCTCTCGCGCCGCGAGATCAGCGCGCGCGAACTCACGGAGGATGCCTTTGCACGGATGGATGCCGCAGAGCCGCAGGTGGGCGCGTATCTCCTCGAGACACGCGAAGCGGCGCGCATGCAGGCGGACGCCGTTGATGCGAAAATTGCGGCGAAGGAAGAGATTCCGTTCCTCGCGGGGATTCCCGGCGCGGTGAAGGATAACATCTGCACGAAGGGCGTGCGGACGACCGCCGCTTCAAAGATTCTCGAAAACTTTGTTCCGCCCTACGACGCGACGGTTGTGACAAAGCTGCACGATGCTGCGGCGGTCGTTCTCGGCAAGACAAATATGGACGAGTTTGCGATGGGCGGCTCGACGGAGAACTCCGCGTACCGGCCGACGCACAATCCGTGGGATACGGCGCGCGTGCCCGGCGGCTCGTCCGGCGGCAGCGCGGCGGCAGTCGCGGCAGGGACGGCAATCTGGGCGCTCGGCTCCGATACGGGCGGCTCCATCCGTCAGCCCGCATCGTTCTGCGGCATCGTCGGACTCAAACCGACCTACGGGCGCGTCTCCCGCTACGGACTCATCGCATACGCCTCTTCGCTCGATCAGATCGGTCCTGTGACGCGCGACGTCACGGATGCCGCACATCTGCTGAACGTCATCGCGGGACACGACGTGATGGATTCGACGGCAAGCAAAAGCCCCGTGCCCGACTATACGAAAGCATTGACGCAGGATGTCAAGGGGCTGAAGATCGGACTGCCGAAGGAATACTTCATCCCAGGCATGGACGCGGAGGTTGAGACTGCCGTCCGCAAGGCGATTCACGATTTTACATCCATGGGCGCCGAGGTGCGGGAAATCTCCCTGCCGCATACGGACTATGCGGTGTCGACCTACTATCTCATCGCGCCCGCGGAGGCGGCGACCAATCTCGAACGCTATGACGGCGTGAGCTACGGCGCGCGCGTTGACGGGGAAGACCTCGTCGATATGATGACGCGCACGCGCACGGAGAAATTCGGCGCGGAGGTGCGCCGCCGCATCCTCATCGGCAACTATGCGCTCTCGGCAGGCTACTACGACGCCTATTATCTGAAGGCACTCAAGGTACGGACACTGATTCGCGAGGACTTTACGCGTGCCTTTGAGACTGTCGACGTGATTATGACGCCGACGGCGCCGACGACCGCGTATCGCATCGGAGAGATGGAAAACCCGCTGCAAATGTATTTGCAGGACATCTCTACCGTACCGGTCAACCTTGCGGGACTACCGGGCATTTCCGTGCCGTGCGGATGCAGTGCGGCGGGACTTCCGATCGGACTGCAAATCATAGGGAAGCCGCTTGCGGAAGAGACGATTCTGCGTGCGGCATTTGCCTATGAACAGGCGCACGACTACCATACGAAATTGGCGCCGATTGGAGGGAACGCATGAAATTCGAAACTGTCATCGGTCTTGAGATTCACTGCGAGCTAAAGACCAACACAAAGATTTTCTGCGGCTGCGCCACAACCTTCGGCGCCGCGCAGAATACGCATGTCTGTCCCGTCTGTCTCGGTCTGCCGGGCGTTCTGCCGGTCGTCAACCGCCGCGTCGTAGAGTTCGCGATCAAGGCTGGGCTTGCGACGAACTGCACAATCAACGAATACAGCAAATTTGACCGCAAGAATTATTACTATCCGGATTTGCCGAAGAATTTTCAGACGTCCCAATACGATCTGCCCATCGCCGAGCACGGCTGGGTGGACATCGATACGGCGGCGGGGAAGAAACGGATTCGCCTGACGCGCATCCACATGGAGGAGGACGCGGGGAAACTCGTGCACTCCGGAACGACGATCAAGGACTCCGCAACGTCGAACGTGGACTACAACCGCACGGGCGTGCCGCTGCTTGAGATCGTCTCGGAGCCGGATATGTCCTCGGCGGAGGAAGCGCGCGCCTACATGGAGAAGATCAAGGCGATCATGGAGTACATCGACGTCTCCAACTGCCGCATGGAGGAGGGCAATCTCCGCGCGGACATCAACGTGTCGCTGTGTCCGGTCGGCTCCGATGTGCTCGGCACGCGCACGGAGATGAAGAACATCAACTCCTTTAAGGCGCTCGAAGACGCCATCAACTACGAAGTGGAACGGCAGACCGAGGTGCTTGAGGACGGCGGACACATCGTTCAGGAGACGCGCACATGGGATCCCGAGCGCGGCATCACGCTCTCCATGCGCAGTAAGGAAGAGGCGCACGACTACCGCTATATGCCGGAACCCGATCTGCCGCCGATCGTCACGAGCGCCGCAGAGATCGAGGCGATTCGCGCTGCGCTGCCGGAGCTGCCCGATGCTCGCCGTGCGCGTCTGATGGACGAGGCGGGGCTTTCCGCCTACGACGCGGGCATCATCACGAGTTCGCGCGCCATGGCGGAGTATTACGATGCCATTACCGCAACGGGAGCGGATGCAAAGCTCGCGGCGAACTGGCTGATGGGCGATCTGTCGAAAAACCTCAACGCCGAGGGACTGACGATCGAGCAGTCTCCCGTCGATGCCAAACGCCTTGGCGAGATGATATTGCTCATCTCGAAGGGAACGATTTCCTCGAAGATCGGCAAAACCGTGTTCAAGGAGATGTGGACATCGCCCGACGCACCGGAGAAAATCGTCAAGGATAAGGGGCTCGTCCAGATCACCGATACCAAGGAGATCGAGGAGATCGTCGAGAACGTCATCGCCGCGAATACAAAGGCGGTCGAGGACTACAAGGGCGGCAACAAGAAGGCCATCGGCGCGCTGGTCGGGCAGGTCATGAAACAGTCCAAGGGCAAGGCAAACCCGCAGATGGTGAACGAACTGCTCGCCAAAAAACTGGACGCCTGATTTTTCGAAAACAAATATCTCGTTGTGAGCGGACATAAAAATCAGCCCTTCCCGTATGGAAAGGGCTGATTGCACTTGCGGAAGGAGGGGCGCGGTCATGCACTGTCAATCCGCCGTATTTGATTTGGATGGAACACTGGTCGATTCGCTGGTGGATCTCGCGGACGCCGCGAACGCCATGCTCGCATCCTATGGATTTCGAACGCATGACATAGACGCATATCGCTATTTCGTCGGCAACGGCTCTTGCAAACTGATCGAGCGCATATTGCCGGAGGAGCGGAGCCGGGATGCGGCATTCGTGGATGAAGCCATGGCGCGCTACAAAGACCGCTACGCGGAGCGTCTACTGCACCGGACGAAGCCCTATGACGGCATCCCGGAGATGCTGGAGGAACTGCGGCGCAGGAATATCCCCATGGCAATCTGCACGAATAAGCATCAGAGCGCGGCGGATGCCATCGTAGAAGCCCTATTTCCTAAAAATATGTTCCAAGAAGTCATCGGCGACAGGCGCGGTCTGCCGCGCAAGCCCGATCCGCAGAAGGTCTTGCACATCGCCCGTCGAATGGGCGTATCGCCTGCATCCACAGCGTATTTTGGCGACACTGCCGTCGACATGGATACCGCGCACAACGCGGGGGCGCTCGCGGTCGGCGTTCTATGGGGCTTTCGCCCGCAGCAGGAACTCACGGCGCACGGCGCGCAGATTCTTTTATCGCATCCGCACGAACTCTTTCAAAAACTGACGTTTTGTGCGCAGGATATAGTATGATACAGAGAGAGGCAGAATGAAGACGGCAATACCCGTACAGCAGGGAAAGAATTACGACATCCGGATAGAACGTCTCGGCACGTCGGGCGAGGGCGTCGGCAGGTACGATAACTTCATCGTATTCGTGCCGAACGCACTGCCGGGCGAGCAGGTTTCCGCGCGCGTCGAAGAAGTAAAAAAGACCTATGCGCGTGCGCGTATCATGGAGATTCGTGTCGCGAGCGCCGACCGCGTACGCCCGCGCTGCGAGATCTACAGCGACTGCGGCGGCTGTCAGTTGCAGCACCTCTCCTACGAAGCACAGCTTACGGCAAAGCGTCTTCAAGTCGTCGACGCCATGACGCATATCGGAAAACTGCCGCATGTCCCGGTCAAGGAAACGTTGGGCGCGGCATCGCCGTGGAACTATCGCAACAAAATGCAGTTCCCCGTCGGCATTCATCAGGGGCAAATTGTCGTCGGATGTTTCGCGCAGGGGAGTCACCGGATCATCGACACCGAGGATTGCCATATCCAGCGGGAGGGGAACAATGCGCTCGCAAACGCCGTGCGTGACATCGTAACGAAGCTCCGGATTCCCGTTTACAACGAGGACACACACCGCGGCATTTTGCGTCACATCGTCGGGCGCGTCGGGCAGGGCGATGAACTCATGGCGGTCATCGTGACCGCTGCGAAGGAACTGCCGCGCAAAAAAGAATTGATCCGCATGATGCGCGAACGCCTGCCGCAGCTTGTCAGCATCCAGCAGAACATCCAGACCTACCGCAACAACGTTGTCATGGGGCGGGACACCGTACTGCTATGGGGGAAGCCGACCATCAAAGACACACTCGGGAAGCTCAGTTTTCACATCTCGCCGCGCTCCTTCTTCCAAGTCAATACCGCACAGGCGGCAGTCCTCTATGAGCAGGCGCTGCAATACGCCGACCTCCACGGCACGGAGACCGTCATCGACGCCTACTGCGGCACGGGGACGATCACACTCTTCCTCGCACAGCAGGCGTGGAACGTCTACGGCATCGAGATCGTCCGTCCCGCCATCCTCGACGCACGGAAAAATGCGTGCGACAACGGCATCAAAAACGCCGAGTTTATTGTCGGTGACGCGACCGCCGTCATGCCGTCGATCTATCGGCAGGGCGTACGCCCCGATGTCGTTGTCGTCGATCCCCCGCGCGCGGGCTGTACGCCGACCGTCCTGAAAACCTTCGCTAATATGAAGCCCCGCCGCATCGTCTATGTCTCCTGCAACCCCGCAACCCTCGCACGCGACCTCGCTATCATGAAAGACCTCGGCTACGAAGCCCGGGAGATACAACCCGTGGATTTATTTCCGCAGACCTCGCATGTCGAGTGCGTGGCATGGATGACGCAGATGGGGCGGTGAAGTCATACAAAGTCTTGCCATATATAAATCCATGTATTTGGAATCAATACACTGATGCTCTTATTTTTAATATTAAAGAGAGGATATTTTTCTGTTATAATGAATGTATTAGTTTTGTTCATATTCAAGAATGTTGATAAGAAAATCAAAAATAATAGGAGAAAGGAAATAAGCAGTGGAATCTCAAAAAGTTAAGCCAATATTTTCTGTTGGAGATGTTGTAACAAATGAAGAATTATATCGTACATTTCGTTGTGGAAATATGGGAGGAATGCGTCGGTCTAAAGCAACAGGTACACTTGTTATCATATCAGATCATACGAAAATGTACGCTGATAAATGGTATGGAAATGAGCTCCATTATACAGGTATGGGGAGAAATGGTGATCAGACAATAGATGGAAATCAAAATAAGACTTTACTTGAATCAGATCATAATGGTGTTGAGATTCATCTATTTGAAGTTTTTGAGCCTACAAAGTATACCTATCAAGGGATAGTAAAGCTTTCGAATAAGCCATATCAAGAAATTCAAAATGGAGAAGATGAACATCCACGTAAGGTATGGATGTTTCCATTAAAAAAAGTGGATAGTGATCATTAAAAAGTATATGAGGCATAATAGAATATTTTTATTAATAATAACAAAAGTCAAATTATCTAGCATGAATTTTATCAGGAGGAAGGATGGGAAAAACTGATAAAAATTATTCAATACAGTTTTTATAGTTTATTTTAAAATAATATCTTAGTTCAGAAATTCAGATATTTTTACAGAATTAAGGATTGTATCGCTATATTTAATTCTGTAAAATATAAGAAGTCGGAAACTTCATAAAAGACGATGGATTCTTTTATGGCGATATTTGTCGTGATTCGCGGAAAATTCTTGACGATGTACGGGACAACTTGATAAAAGGTGGGATACAGAGTGAGTGTAGCGATACAGATCAAAGATGTGGTGAAGCGTTACGGAGATCTGACGATTATCCCGGATCTTTCGCAGGAGATCAAAAACGGTGAGTTTTTCACACTTTTGGGACCGTCGGGCTGCGGCAAGACGACGCTCCTGCGGATGATCGCGGGGTTCAACTCCATCGAGGGCGGCGTGATCCAATTCAATGGGGAGACGATCAACGATTTGCCCGCGCATAAACGCAACATCGGCATGGTATTCCAGAGTTATGCGATCTTTCCGCATCTCACGGTGCGTGAGAATGTGGAATACGGTCTGAAACTCCGAAAGACGGCGAAAGATGAGATGAAACGTCTCGTCGACGACATCCTTGACGCCGTGAAGATCACAGAGTATCAGGATCGCCTGCCCGAGCGGCTTTCCGGTGGTCAGCAGCAGCGCGTTGCGCTTGCGCGCGCCATCGTCATTCATCCGAGCGTACTGCTCATGGACGAACCGCTCTCGAACCTCGACGCGAAGCTGCGTGTGGAGATGCGCTCCGCGATTCGCGAGGTACAGCAGAAAGTCGGCATCACAACGATCTATGTGACACATGATCAGGAGGAAGCGCTCTCGATCTCGGATCGCATCGCGGTCATGGACAAGGGCGTCATCCAGCAGACAGCGGATCCGGAGACGCTCTACGCGCGCCCATATAATGCCTTTGTCTCAACGTTCATTGGACATTCGAACCTGTTCCGTGCGCGCATCGAGGGCGGCAGGAACATCGTCCTCTCGGACGGCTACACGTTCCAAGTAGACGGCATCGAAGGCGCATCGGACGGGCAGGAGGTCGTTCTCTCCGTGCGTCCGGAGGAGTTCTCCCTGCAGGAGGACGGCATGGAATGCCGCATCACGGGCAAGGTGTTCCTTGGCAAATATGTCAATTACTGGCTGGAGTTCCCCGAGGACATGATCTGCATGGGACAGCCGTCAATCGAGTTCTCGCAGGATGTAGGACATGCGGAGCGCATCCTCGAGGTCGGAGAGACGATTCGTCTGCGCCCGAACGCAGCCAAGGTAAATGTGTTCACAGCGGACGGCAGCCGCAACCTCCTGAAGGATGTGGTTCGCTATGAATAAGCAGAAAATAAGGCTCGATTTTTGGACGGGCGTCACCGTCCTCTCCATCGCTATATTTTCGCTTTTTCTCATCTATCCGCTCTTCTCGCTCTTCGTTTCCGCGTTCCAGAATGCAGAGACAGGAGCATTTTCGCTGGAACATTTTGTACATTTCTTTCAACGCAAATATTATTACCAGTCGATGATCAACAGCTTTTCCGTGACGCTCTGCGTAACGGTGCTCGCCATCCTCATCGGCACGACGCTCGCGTACTTCATGACGAAATACAAAATCAAGGGAAAAAACGTTGTGGAGATCTGCATCATCATCTCGCTCCTCTCGCCGCCATTCATCGGTGCGTACTCGTGGATCCTCATTGGCGGGCGCAGCGGGATGCTGACACAGTGGCTTTACAATACGTTTGGCTATGAGTTCCCATCTATCTACGGATTTGCAGGTATCCTGCTCGTCCTTACGCTGAAGCTCTATCCGTTCATCTATCTCTATGCGGCGGGCGCGATGAAAAATATCGACTCCGCGCTCATAGAGGCGGCAGAGAGTCTTGGGTGCAGCGGCGTTCGGAAAGTATTCACCGTTATTGTGCCGCTCATCACACCGACGATTCTCGCGGGTGCACTCATGGTATTCATGAACGCCATGGCGGATTTCGGCACGCCGATGCTCATCGGCGAAGGATTCAACGTCATGCCCGTCATGATATACTCGGAGTTCATCAATGAGGTCGGTGATCAAGCAAACTTCGCGGCGGCAATGGCGGCGATCATGGTCATCATCACATCGACCATATTCCTCCTGCAAAAATTTGTCGTCAATCGCAAGTCTTTCACAATGAGCTCTCTGCGTCCCATGCAGTCCGAACCCATGACCGGCGCGGGCAACATCGTGATGCACGCGATCATCTATCTCTTGGTCGCGCTGTCGATGATACCGCAGCTTGTCGTTGTCTATACGTCGTTCCTCAATACGAGAGGTGCGGTCTTTGTCGAAGGGTATTCGCTGGACAGCTATCGAACCATCTTCGAAACGCTCGGCACGGCGATTACGAATACCTATCTTTACAGTACCTCGGCGATTCTACTGATCGTATTCCTCGGCGCGACCGTTGCGTATCTGACCACACGACGCCGCAGTCCGCTGACCGAGTTCATCGATGTGCTGACCATGTTCCCGTACATCATCCCCGGCTCGGTACTTGGTATCACGCTCCTTCTCGCGTTCAACGACGATCCGATCCTGCTCTCGGGCACGGCGTTCATCATCATCATCTCCCTCGTCATTCGGCGTCTGCCGTACACACTGCGCTCCAGCTCGGCAATCCTCTATCAGATCAGTCCGAGCATCGAAGAGGCATCCATCAGCCTTGGCGCATCACCGCTCAAGACCTTCTTTAAGGTCACCGCGGTCATGATGCTTCCCGGAGTGATGAGCGGCGCGATCCTCTCATGGATTACTGCAATCAACGAGCTGAGTTCCTCGGTCATCCTCTTTACTGGCGCGACCAAAACAATGTCCGTCGCCATCTACACTGAGGTCATCCGCGCCAGCTACGGCACGGCGGCAGCGCTCTCGACGATCCTCACAATAACGACGATTGCGGCGATGGTGATTTTCTTCCGTGTCTCCGGCAGCAAGGATGTTACTCTCTAGGGATTTGATACATTCGCGTTTCTTTGGAACAAATTGTTCCGAAAAATATAAAGGAGGTATTTCCATGAAGTTCAAGAAACTGCTCACCGGATTGGTGGCAGGCGTGTTCCTCGGCGGCGTACTCGCAGGCTGCGGCGGGGGCGCTCAGAAAGAGGAGAAGGCGGCGGCTGATGGCGATAAAACACTCGTCGTCTACTGCCCGCATCCGCTCGCGTTTATCAACCCGCTTGTGCAGGAGTTCGAGAAACAGAGCGGCATCCACGTTGAAGTCATCGCAGCAGGCACCGGCGAGCTGCTCAAGCGCGTTGAGTCGGAGAAAGCGAATCCACTCGGGGACATCTTCTGGGGCGGTTCACTCAACACGATGAAGCCGAAGGCGGGACTATTCGAGAACTACACGTCCGCGAACGAAGACCATGTGCAGCAGGCGTTCAAGAACGTCGAGGGCTCGATGACGCGCTTCACCGACATACCGAGCGTCATCATGGTCAACACGAACCTCATCGGCGACATCAAGGTCAACGGCTATGAGGATCTCCTCAATCCTGCGCTCAAGGGCAAGATCGCGATGAGCGATCCATCCAAGTCCTCCTCGTCCTACGAGCACCTCGTCAACATGCTCTATGCGATGGGCAAAGGCGATCCTGACAAGGGCTGGGATTATGTCGAGAAGTTCTGCCGCAATCTTGACGGCAAGCTCCTCTCCGGCTCCTCCGCCGTCTATAAAGGCGTTGCGGACGGCGAATATGCGGTCGGCTGCACGTTTGAAGAGGGCGGCGCAAAATACGTTGCCGACGGTGCACCCGTAAAGCTCGTCTACATGGAGGAAGGCGTTATCTCCAAGCCGGACGGCATCTACATCATCAAAAATGCAAAGCATATGGAGAATGCAAAGAAGTTCATCGACTTCATCACGAGCAAAGAAGCGCAGAGCATCATTGCCTCACAGCTCCATCGCCGTTCTGTTCGCGACGATGTGGATCCGCCCGTTGGTCTCATCCCGAAGGAACAGATCAACATCATCAACGACGATGAAGCAACGGTCGAAAAGAATAAGAAGGCTTGGCTCGACAAGTTCAAGGATATCTTTACGAGCGTTCAGTAAAAGCTTTTCAGAGGATGACTGAAGTATTTACTCGGGTCGTCTTCTTTAATAAAAAGGCTGCCGCATTACTCATGAATGCAGCAGCCTTTTTTGATGATTTTGATGAAGTCCTTCTATCCGACCGGAGAAAAGGAACAGAGATATTTATTTTTTGTCGAGGAGTGCTTGAATCTCGGCGGCTTTGCCGTCCGATCCGAGGACGTCTTTAATTTTGTGGGCGACCAGCTCTTTGATGTAGCTGCGGCCGTCCGTGAGGTATTGACGCGGGTCGAAGTGGGACGGCTCTTTCTTGAAATGTTCGCGAATGCCCGCCGTCATGGCAAGACGCAGATCTGAGTCAATGTTGATCTTGCAGACGGAGGATTTTGCTGCGCGGCGGAGCTGATCCTCGGGGATTCCTACCGCATCCGGCATATGCCCGCCGTTCTCGTTGATGATTTTCACATATTTTGGAATGACGGAGGAAGCACCGTGGAGCACGATGGGGAAGCCTGGGATGCGTTTTTCGATTTCTTCCAAGATGTCAAAGCGCAGCGGAGGCGGGACGAGCACGCCGTCGGCGTTGCGCGTGCACTGATCCGGCGTGAATTTGAATGCGCCGTGCGATGTGCCGATCGCTATGGCGAGAGAGTCGACGCCGGTCTTTTCTACGAAATCCTGTACTTCTTCCGGTTTTGTATAGGACGCATCTTCTGCGGAGACATTTACATCGTCCTCGATGCCTGCAAGCTGACCGAGCTCCGCTTCAACGACAACGCCGTGCGCATGAGCATACTCGGCAACGCGCTTTGCAAGCGCAACATTTTCATCATAGGGGAGATGGGAGCCGTCAATCATCACGGAGGTAAAACCGCCGTCGATGCAGGACTTGCAGATGTCAAAGTCCGCGCCGTGATCGAGGTGGAGTGCGATGGGGATGTCGTTGATCTCGAGAGCGGCGCGCACAAGATGAACAAGATACTCATGACGTGCGTACTTGCGTGCCCCTGCGGAGACCTGCAAAATCAGAGGGGAACCGAGTTCGCCCGCGGCGTCCGTGATGCCCTGAACGATCTCCATGTTGTTGACGTTGAAAGCGCCGATGGCATAGCCGCCGTCATAGGCTTTCTTAAACATTTCTTTTGTTCCAACGAGTGGCATGTAATTACCCCCTAAAAAGTTAAAACACAGAATCGACACTTGCATTATAGCATAGTTTATCATTCCGAGATACTGCTTTTTGTAATTTCCCTCACGTTCTGCTATAATGGGGGCACTTATTTGTAGAGGAGGGGCGCAGCGTGCAGTTAAAACGCTTGGAAGCGTACGGATTCAAGTCCTTTGCCGACCGCATCGTCGTGGAATTTGACCGCGGCATTACGGCGGTTGTAGGGCCGAACGGCAGCGGCAAAAGCAATATTACGGATGCTGTTCGTTGGGTTCTTGGCGAACAGAATATCCGAATGCTGCGCGGGCTTCGCTCCGAAGATATTATCTTTGCAGGTTCCACCGCGCGGCGTGCACTCAGCGTCGCGGAAGTCGTGCTCGTCTTTGACAATCGGGATAAGACACTCCCCATTGATTATGAGGAAGTTGTCGTCAAACGCCGTCTTTATCGCAGCGGGGAAAGCGAGGTATATCTCAACGACGCGCGCTGCCGTATCAAGGATATTTACCGTCTTTTTGCCGATACCGGTATCGGACATGACGGCATGAGCATCATCGGGCAGAACCGTCTGAACGATATTCTCGACAGCCGCCCAGAGGAACGCCGCGTCTTTTTCGAAGAAACGGCAGGCATTACGAAGTATCGCACGAGGAAACAGGAGGCGCTGCGCAAGCTGAGCGAAAACGACGCCGATCTCATTCGCTTGAGCGACATCATGTATGCGCAGCGCGCCGAGCTAGAGCCGCTGGCGGCACAAGCGGAAAAGACAAGCGCGTATCGTGAGCTCGAGGCGGAGCGGTGTCAATATCGCCTGACGTCGCTCGTGCAGACGCATGAACAGCTCGTCGGCGCGCAGGAAAATCTCATGCTCCTCCTGCATAATGACCGTGATGAAGAGGCGTCTCTTATTGGAGAACGCGCGCAGACGGAGGGAAAAAAACGCAATATAGAGCTTGAGATGGAGCAAATCGACAGCGATCTCGCAGAGATAGAAAAAAGTGATACAGAGCTGCAGAATGCGCTTGACGCGCTCAAGAAGGAATCCGCTATGCTCCTAGGGCGGCAGGATCAATGTGTGCGGCGCAAAGAGGATTTGGAGCGTCTGCGCGAGTCGAGCCGGGCAAAGATTGAAGCGACCGAGCAGGAAATTGTGCAAATTCAAAATATGCTCTCCGGTAAGATTGCCGCACGGGAGGAAAAGGAGAAGGCGCACACAGAGGCGCAGGAACAACTAAAGAACATCCGCACGTATCGTGCGCTGTATGAGGAACAATCGGCACGCGGCAGCCGATCGCTGCGCGCCGTGGAGCGCGTCATGGTAAGGCTGCGCGAGTCGCTTGCCGTTGCCGCCGATCACTCTGAACGCGGAGATGAGGGGCGTTTGCGGCGCAACGAAGAGCTGTCACAAAAGAAATGCCGGATTATAGAGGCGCAAAGCGAATTGAGCCGTATGGAAGCCGCACTGCAAGACCTCGAGCAACAGCGAGATAAATGCGCCGACGATCGCGTACGCCTTTCTCATGCAGTGGAAGAACACCGGGCGAAAGCGCAGGGCATCGAGGAAGAGATGCGCCGCACTGCAGAGGAAATTCAACGTGCGCAGCAACGCTATGACTTTGTTCGAAAACTACAGGAAAGCTATGAGGGATTTGGCAAAGACGTACAAATGGTGCTGCAGGCAAAGGAGGGCTGGCGCAGCGGTGTTTTTGGCACCGTTGCCGATCTGATCAGCATCCCGGAGCGTTATCTGACCGCGATTGAAATTGCACTTGGCGGCAGTGTGCGCAACATTATCACGGATGATGCGCAGACGGCGAAGGCGGCGATCGGCTGCCTCAAGCGGCGAAACGGGGGACGCGTGACCTTTCTTCCGCTTTCCTCCATCGTCGTTCAACGTCCGTATGACGTTGATCTTTGCTGCGTCCGGGGTGCTGTCGGTTGGGCGAATACGCTGGTCTCGGCGGAGGAGCGGTTTCAAAGAGCCGTGGATCATTTGCTCTCCCGGACGCTTGTGATGGAGACGCTGGACGATGCGCTCGCTGCGGCAAAAGAACACGGGTATCGAATCCGCATGGTCACACTGACGGGGGAGCTGCTGAACCCGGGCGGCGCGATCTCGGGCGGCGGGCAGCGACACCGTCAGTCCTTCTTACTGAACCGCCGCCATGAGGCGGAGACCTTGGCAGAGACGCTGCGCACGCAAAAAGAACGGCATATTGCATTCCAAGCCGATTTGGAGGAAAGAAACAGGCTTCTGCATGACGACTGCACACGCCGGGACGCCGCGTCCGCCGAAGAGGCAGAGCTTAACCGCGACCTCCTTGCGGCGCGCAGTCAACGCGATATATACCGCACGCGTCTCGCGGATCAAACGGCTGCGGTAGAGGATTTAGAACGCAAAGAACGTGTGGCGCAGGAAAGCAGTGCGAGAGCCGCGCGCAAAAAAGAGCTGCTCGAGCGTCATCTCGCGCAGTGCGGCGATCATGCACGGCGTTTTTCCAAAGAGACGGAAGAGATTGCGCAGAAAATGACGGCGCTCTCATCCGAGGAGCAATCCTGCGCGCAGGGGATCCATGCGCTCGAGGTAGAATCTGCCGCACTGGACGCGGAGATTCGGACGGGAACCGACCATGTGAAAACGCGTACGCTCGAATGCCGTGAGGCGACCGAGATGTTGGACGGTTTTACGGAGCAAATTGCGAAGCTCAGCGAAGAATTATCTGCCGGAGAACAACGGAATGCTGCATTGGAATCCGCCATCTCGGAAGAAGAGGGGAAGCTGCGCGCCCATAGAGACAATGCGCAGATCCTCAAGGATCGTCGTCTGCGGTATGAGGCAGATATGCGTCTGCTGGACGACGCGATTAAGCGTACGATCGCCTACATGGAGCAGGTGCGTGCGAAGCTCCATGAGAACGACAAGCAGCTCGATCGCATCAATGTGCGTCTTGCCGATTGCAGCGAAAATTTGATTTCAGAATTTGGCATGACGGCGGAAACTGCAGCGCAGCAAATTTCTCCCATTGACGAATCCGTACTGAACGAACGTCTCAATGAGCTGACGAACGCCATCAACGCACTCGGTGCGGTCAACCCCAACGCCGTCGAGGAATACGCGGAAAAGAAAGCGCGCTATGAAGAGGAAGAAGCACAGATTCACGACCTTCAAAAGGCGAAGGAAGATATAGAGCGCATCATCCAAAAGATAGACACGGATATGACGCAGACATTTCGGGAGGCGTTTCAGCAAATTCAGGGATATTTCAACGAGATATTTATGAGGCTCTTTGGCGGCGGCGTTGCGGAATTGCGGCTCACGGATCAAAGCGATATACTCTCGAGTGGTGTGGAGATTCTCGTCACACTACCGCATAAAAAACGGCAGAATCTCTCGGCTCTCTCCGGGGGCGAACGTGCTCTCACCGTGATTGCGCTCCTCTTCTCCTTCCTGAAGTACCGCCCGTCACCGTTCTCTATTTTGGATGAAATTGATGCGCCGCTTGATGAGGCGAATGTTTCTCGATTCGGAGATTTCTTACAAGAATTTGCACACAATACACAGTTCATCATCGTGACACATCGGAAAGGCACAATGCGGGCGGCGGACAGTATGTACGGCGTCACGGTCGAGGATGCGGGCGTGTCGAAGGTTCTCTCGATCCGGCTGAAGGATTACGAAGAGAGTGCGACCGCTTAGGTTTTTAGAAATAAAGGAGCAGGCATGGGATTTTTTGATCGACTCAAAAAAGGGCTCAGCAAAACACGGGAAAATCTCACCCACAATATAGAGCGTCTCATCATCGGCTATGCGGATATTGACGACGATCTCATTGACGAACTCGAAGAGGCGCTGCTCATGGCGGATGTCGGCGTAAAGACGACGGAAACGCTGATTGCCGCTGTACGAAAGGGGATCAAACAAAAAGAGATTCGGAGTCCCGAAGACCTGATTCCGTTCCTGGAGAAAGAGATTGTACGCATCCTGGAAGAGGGCGACGATACGTTCCGAATGGCGGCGCAGGGACCGACAGTGCTGCTCGTAGTCGGAACCAACGGCGTCGGCAAGACAACGACCATCGGCAAATTGAGTGCATATTATAGACGGCAGGGGAAGGCTGTTCTTTTGGCTGCTGCGGACACCTTCCGTGCGGCGGCGAGCGACCAGTTGGAGATTTGGGGGAACCGCACGAACGCGCAGGTGGTCAAACATGCGGAGGGCTCCGACCCCGCTGCGGTCGTATTCGACGCGATGCAGGCGGCGAAGGCGCGCGGCGTCGACATCGTGATCGTAGACACGGCGGGACGTTTGCAAACAAAATCCAACCTTATGCAGGAGCTCGAGAAAATATACCGCGTAATCGGACGCGAGATTCCGGGCGCGCCGCATGAGACGCTGCTCATACTCGATGCGGGGACGGGGCAGAACGCCATCAGTCAGGCGGAGCTGTTTACCAAGGCGGCGCCGGTCTCAGGCGTTGTGTTGACGAAATTGGACGGCACGGCAAAGGGCGGCGTAACCATCGGTATCAAATCACAGCTTTCCATTCCAATAAAGTGGATCGGCGTCGGAGAAGGCGTTGACGATCTGCGTCCGTTCCGCGCGGAGGACTTCGTGAGCGCGCTGTTCCTGAAAAAGGAAGATGAGGACGTATCATCGTAACGCAGATGAAAGGGAACATGATTATGTACGAAGATCTTGTTGAAACGAAACTCGCCTGTGAAAAAATCTTTGACGGCACACTGCTGCATGTCCGGCGCGATACCGTACGGCTCCCGAACGGCAAAGACGCCGTACGGGAGTGGATCATGCATCCGGGGGCTGCTGCCGTACTGCCGATCTTGCCGAACGGCGACGTTATTTTGGTGCGGCAGTACCGCTACCCGATCAGTGCGATGACGCTCGAGGTGCCGGCAGGAAAGCTCGACGCCGACGGTGAGGATCCGCTGCACTGCGCGCGCCGGGAGCTCTCGGAAGAGACCGGATACACAGCAAAGACCTACGAGAAATTGACGACGATTGCGACCACGGTCGGATTCTCCAACGAGTATATTCATCTCTATGCCGCACGGGGGCTCTCCTCCGGCATGCAGCACACGGATGCGGACGAATTTGTCAACGTCGTGCAGATGCCGTTTTTGCGTGCGCTCGAAATGATAAAAAAGGGGGAGATTATCGACTCCAAGACCATCATCTCCTTGATGATGGCGGCAGAGCGATTCGGGACTGATTGATAGGAGATATTTATGTTCGGATTTAATTTTACCGAAATGCTGCTCGGCATTCCGGGACTTATCATAGCCATGACGTTCCATGAGTACGCGCACGCGCGTGCCGCCGTATCCCTAGGTGATTTCACACCGCGGTTAATGGGGCGCTTGACCATTGACCCGAGGGCGCATATCGATCCGATTGGACTGATTATGCTCTTTCTCGTACGATTCGGATGGGCAAAGCCCGTGATGATCAATCCGGTCAATTTTCGCAATCCCAAGAGAGACGACATTATCGTATCGCTCGCGGGTCCCGCGATGAATCTTCTGCTGGGATTTATCGCTTTTTATATGTTGTATTTTATTCGCTATCACAACATAGACGTCTCGGCGATTACCTTCAGCATCATACAGATGATCTTCATCTATAACGTCAACTTCGCTGTGTTTAATATCCTGCCGATCCCGCCGCTCGACGGATCACACATTCTGCGGAACCTCCTGCCGCCGGATCTCGCCTATCGTTATCAGGCGCTGGAGCGGTACAGTATCCTCATTATGATTGTATTTATTGCGACGCCTGTGCTCGGCGTCGTTCTCATGCCGATGTTCCAATTCGTGTATGCCATTTATAAAGCGCTTGCGGGCATACTTGTATTTTAGTGTGGATTATGGCGTCAAATTATCTTGTGAAATTGGAGGCGTTCGAAGGTCCTATGGATCTTTTGATGCATTTGATTGAAAAGAATAAGATCGATCTCTACGATATTCCGATTGCCGATCTGACAAAACAGTACCTTGCATATATTGATGCGGCATATGAATTCGACATCGAATTTGCCAGTGAGTTCTTGGTGATGGCGGCAACGCTGCTGCGGATTAAGTCGCGCATGATGCTTCCCAAAACCGATGCGGAGACGTCGCCGGACGAGGACCCTCGCATGGAGCTCGTGCTTCGCCTGCTCGAGTACAGACGATTCAAGGAGATTACGCCGACGCTGTATGCGATGGTGGAAGGGCAAAACGGCTATGTAGAACGTCCGCCGACATCTCTTCCCGCGCAGCGGTCAGCACCCGAAAATCTATCGGCAGATGTGCTGATGAAGATTTTTTGCACGCTACGGCGTATGCATCGAGAAATTACGATACCGACCGTCGTGATCGCCGCGGAAGAATATCGTGTCCGGGATAAGATGACGGATATACTGGAACTTCTTACAGAGCACCGCGGAAGAATCGCCTTGCGGAACGCCTTTCCTACGGGCACACGCGAAGAGCTCTTGGCGGCTTTTTTAGCACTCTTGGAACTGACGAAAATGCAGACCGTCATTGTGTACCAAGACCGGCTATATGACGACATACAGATTGTGATGAAGGAGGCGGCAGTTGGAGTCTCTTAGCCAAAAAGCGATATTGGAGGCGATTCTCTTTGCCTCAGGGACGCCGCTCTCCATACAGAAACTTGCCGAAATCATCGAAACGCCTGAGTGGATCGTACAAGAACTGCTGACTGCATTGGAGAGTAGCCTGCGTGAACGCGGCAGCGGCATTTCCTTGCGCAGATCCGCCGGTGGGTATCAGCTCGTCACGCATCCGGCGGCATTTTCCGCAGTGCAAAAACTATCGGACGTTGTGCGGCCAACGCTGTCCACCGCTGCGATGGAAACGCTCTCTATCATCGCCTACAAACAGCCCATTACGAAACAGGAAGTGGAGTATATCCGAGGTGTGCGGGCAGAGCGCTCTATTGCGCGCCTCTTAGAGCTGGAGCTGATCTGTGAAACGGGACGGAAGCAGGTCGTCGGACGCCCGATCCTCTACGGCACGACGGAGCTCTTTTTGCGTGCCTTTGGTTTGGAGCGGTTAGAGGATTTGCCTGCGCTTCCGGCGGCAGACGAGCTGAAGGATACACTTGATAACGATCAGCTCCGACTGTTTGAAGAATTGCAGACGACATCGGTCTTCATCGGCGAGAATGATGGGAACGATGCCATTGAAGAATGATATTGTTCGGTCAAATAGATACGGACGCCGTATTTTGGGAGTGTGACACACTTGGTGGAATTACTTGCTCCGGCAGGAAGCAAGGAGTCTTTTTTTGCTGCCGTGGAAAACGGAGCAAACGCGATTTATCTCGCGGGGAAGATGTTTGGCGCGCGTGCTTATGCATCTAATTTTGACAACGACACCCTCGCGGAACTGATCCGATATGCTCATCTCAGGCATGTCAGAGTGCATGTCGCCGTCAATACGATCATCGATAACGAAGAGCTGCCAAAACTCAGGAGCTATTTGCAGTTCCTCTATGAGGCAGGTGCGGACGCCGTTCTCTTGCAGGATCTTGGTGCGGTAAAACTCGCGCGGGATGCCGTTCCGAAACTGCCCCTGCACGCGAGCACACAGATGACAGTGCATCATATTTCCGGTGTGCAGGCGTTAGAGGAGCTGGGATTTTCTCGCGTTGTACTCTCGCGTGAACTTTCTCTCAAAGAAATTCGTTCTATTTGCGCACACAGCCGCATAGAAATCGAATGTTTTGTACACGGCGCGCTCTGCGTATGTTATTCCGGGCAGTGCCTGATGAGCAGTATGATCGGCGGGCGCAGCGGGAATCGCGGCAAGTGCGCGCAGCCCTGCCGGCTTCCATATACGCTCGTGGATCGCCGGGGACATGATGTCCTCGGCGATACAGCGGGAGATTTTTTGCTGTCTCCGCGTGACCTCAATACGATCGACTTGATCCCGCGCTTGATGGACGCCGGTGTTGATTCTCTCAAGATAGAAGGGCGCATGAAG
Organism: Selenomonas sp. FOBRC9; assembly: GCF_000287655.1. Taxonomy (NCBI): domain Bacteria; kingdom Bacillati; phylum Bacillota; class Negativicutes; order Selenomonadales; family Selenomonadaceae; genus Selenomonas; species Selenomonas sp. FOBRC9. The sequence goes on along the minus strand of NZ_ALJR01000033.1, from coordinate 8,116 downwards.
CGTCCCGAATACGTCGCGACGATCGTGCGTGCTTATCGTAAAGCAATCGACAGCCATATTGATATGGAAAAGCCGCCCGTTGACGAGGAGGATCACGACCGATTGGCGCAGGTGTTCAATCGTGATTTTACGACGGCGTATTTGGAGAAACGTCCCGGAAAGTATATGATGAGTGATCGGCGTCCCAACAATCGCGGGCTGCGTATCGGTCGAGTCACTGCGTATGCAAGTAAAACGGGAATGCTAACGGTCAAATTAACAAGACCTCTGTCCGTCGGTGACCAAGTCGATGTGTGGGGGACGAACGGCGAACATATCGGCGCGGATATTTCCTCGCTCTATACGAGTCGAGGGAAGAGCATCGAACATGCCCAAGCAGGAGTAACCGTATCCTTTGAAATCAAGGGAAAGGTTCACATGAGCGACACCGTGTTCAAGGTCTATGACAAGGCTCTAATGGATGAAGCCCGCCGTTCTTATGAGGAGGATGCGCGTCAAAAAATCCCCGTCTGCGCGCGTGTTGAGGCACGGATAGGAAAGCCGCTGCGCCTTGTGCTCACGGACGATAGAGGTAATACCGTTTGGGCAGACACCGCGTATATCGCGGAGCCGGCAAAGAATCGACCGCTCACAGAGGAAACAGTAAAAAAGCAGATCAATCGGCTTGGGACAACAGCCTTCACGATAGTGCACTTGTCATCCGATATAGAAGACGGACTGATGATGCCCGTCAGCGAACTGAACAACGTGCGCAGAGAAGCGATCGCCGCGTTAGCGCAACAGCGCATCGTATCTTTCGAGCGGGCAAGGCGCGGCGCACTGCCCAAAAAAGATTGGCACATGCCGACCGGCAGCCCCGCTCCTGCGCCGAAGCCTGCGCCGCTCATGGCGGCGGTGGATGACATAGAGACGTTAAAGGCGGCTATAGACGCAGGGGCAGATGGTATTCTCTACGGCGGAGAAACCTATGACGGTATTCACCTGCGTGCCGAGGATTATCGAGCGGCGTGGAACTGTGCAAAAGAGCGCGGCGTTCGCATCGACTTCAATACGCCGCGCATTGTCCGTGCGACGGAAGAAGAGGAGATCGTGCGCCTTCTTGAATCGTTCCGTACAGAGCCGCCCGACGCGCTTCACGTGCATCATATTGGCATGGCGTATTTGGCGCGATCATATCTTTCAGTTCCTCTTCATGCAGATTACTCTATGACCTCCTATAATGCGATGACCACGGAGTTTCTGCATTCCTATGGATTTTCCGAGGCGACACTCTCACCGGAGCTGAATGCAAAGCAGATTTCGCGTATGGCAGGGCGCAGCGCACTTCCGCTCACCGTATTGGCGCACGGCAGACTGCCGCTTATGATCTCGGAGTATTGCGCCGTCGGCAGCTTTCTCGGGGGCTTAGACGGCGGTACGTGTTCACATCCCTGCCGCAGGGAAAAGTATTTCCTGCGTGATCGCAAAGGTATTGATTTCCCGATAGAAACCGATCAATTCTGCCGTATGCATATATGCAACGCTAAGACGCTGTCCCTGCTTCCGTATGCCGCACGTTTGATGCACAGCGGCATTTCGTGCATTCGGATTGAGGGGCGCGGCATGACAATCAACGAGCTTCGTAAGACGGTTGCCGCTTACAAAAATGCCCTGCGCATGTTGCTCCCACTCAGCGCGGAGCAAGAGCGTATGCTGCGTATGCAGGAGGGCGGCAATATCACACGCGGGCATTATTCCCGCGGCATTTTATAATTTGAGGTAGGAGCATGGACACTGAGGCATTCAAGGTTTTAGAATACGAAAAAATAAAAGACCGGCTATCATTATTTGCTTCCTCCATGCGAGGGAAAGAAGTGTGCCGCACGATGACGCCCGCATCGGATTTCGATACCGTTCTGCGGCTGCACGCGGAGACTGCGGAAGCTGTGAGCGTCCTGCAAATGCAGGCGCCGCCCTTCGGCGGTATCTATGACCTGCGGCATACGCTGCAAAAAGCCACGCTCGGTTCTACACTAGAAGTCGAAGAGCTGCGAGAGATCATGAGCACGATGCAGGGCATGAGAAACGTCAAGTATTTTTTCCGCGATGCCGATCTGTCTCTTCCACTGCTGAAAGAGAAGGGTGTACGGATTGAAATCCTGGGGATGCTCGAAAAGCATTTGCAGAATACCATTGACGAGCATGGCAATCTCCGCGACGATGCGAGTCCGGAACTTCGACGTGTGACACGAGAGATGCTTTCCGCACAAAATCGTGTGAAAGAGCGGCTTTCCACGATTCTGCACGATGCGGCATATCAAAAATGTTTTCAAGAGGCGATCGTCACCGTCCGTGCCGAACGCTACGTTATCCCCGTCAAACAGGAATACCGCGCGCAATTTCCCGGCGTCATTCATGACCGCTCCGCAAGCGGTGCGACGCTTTTTGTAGAGCCGTTGGCAACCGTGGAACTCAACAACACCGTGCGTCAAATGGAGCTTGCGCGAGAGCAGGAAATACGGCGTATTTTGCAGCAGCTGTCGCAGGAAATTGCACGCGCCGCAGATATTTTATCCGAAAACTGCACGATATTGGCAGAGCTTGATCTCATCTTTGCGCGCGCGGGACTATCGCGCGATATGGAAGCCTATGCGCCGACGTTTAATCGTGCCGGATACGTTCGGCTGCAAAGGGCGCGCCATCCGCTGCTCCCGAAAGACCGCGTCGTCCCCATCGATATTGAACTGGGACGCGGTTTTTCCGTGCTGTTGATTACGGGACCCAATACCGGCGGGAAAACCGTCAGCATGAAAACGCTTGGCATTTTAGCGCTCATGGCGCAGTCCGGCTGCTTTCTCCCAACCGCGTCGGGGGCGGAGCTCCCCGTGTACGGAAGCATCTATGCGGATATCGGGGACGAGCAGAGCATAGAGCAAAGTCTCTCTACGTTTTCGGCACACACGAAAAATATCGTGCGGATTCTGCAAAAGGCGGAGAGCAACGATCTCGTCCTATTAGACGAAGTGGGCGCGGGGACGGATCCCGACGAAGGCGCAGCCCTAGCGCGCAGTATCATCGAGCATCTTTTACAGCGCCGCATCAGTGTGATTGCAACGACGCATTACGCCGCGCTCAAGACATATGCCTATGGCAGACAGGGCGTTATGAATGCCAGCGTCGAATTTGATACGGCGACGCTGCGCCCTACCTACCGTCTCTTGATCGGCACGCCGGGCGCGAGCAACGCGTTTTCGATCAGCCGTCGGCTCGGACTTGCCGACGCTATCGTCGCGCGTGCACAGCGGTATATCGACGAAGATCACGTGCGGTTCGAGACGGTCGTCAACGAGCTTGAGAAGGAAAAGCGCGTGTACGAGACCCGTCAAACCGAACTGCGTACACGCGCACAGAAAATATCCGCCATGGAGGAGCAGCTGCGCACGGAACGAGACAAGTTTATCCGGGCGCATAGGAAGCTCCTGCACAAGGCGCGCGAAGAGGCGAACGGCATTGTACGCGAGGCGAGGCGGAGCGCGGAAGAGACAATTAAAAAGCTCAAGCAGCAGTTTGACGATCACGGCGTGAAAGAGCGCCGCAAGGCGATCCAAGAGGCGCGCGAGCGTCTGACCGAAGCCTATATGCCGCAGCGACATCCCTCCGCCGTGAAAGTCGGGCAAAAGATCCGCGCGGGCGAGATCGAGCCCGGAGATATTGTCCATATCACGCGGTTGGCACAGGAGGGTACCGTCCTCGCCGTGCAGGGGAAGGAGCTCACCGTTCAAATCGGCGCACTGCGTACCGTCGTCAAAACGGATGAATGCACGTTCGTTTCACGAAAAAAGAAAAAACACCGCACCGAAAAAGTCGGCTTCACGGGAGGAATCTCTCAAAAAGCGGCGCGGGTACACTCGCAGATCGATGTGCGCGGCATGACCGTATCCGAAGCGGAACTCACCCTCGGCAAATTTATTGACGATGCGGTTTTTGCAGGACTTTCAAAAATCCTGATCATTCATGGCAAAGGGACGGGCGCCTTGCGCATTGGCATACAGGATTATTTGAAGCGTCACCCGTCTGTTTTATCTGTCGCATTTGCCGATATTTCCGAAGGCGGAAGCGGTGCAAGCGTTGCGGAGCTGAAATGAGCAGTGGCATTGAGTATATGGTTTGTTGATATCTGTGCAGTGAAAGAATTCTTATTATGGAAATAGTATATGAAGTTGTAAAAGATAATATTGATTCGTGGGATCCAATGAGATTTTTTCCATCAGCGCCTCCGGATGAGTATGACTGGGAAATTCAGGAAATATGCAATAAAATTATTCATTCTGACTTGTTGAGTGAGGATAAAGTAATTGAACTTAGCGTATATATTGGAGACTTATGTGACGGAAGCGATAGATTGTATGATTCAACAAAGTATCTAGAGATTACGAAAAAATTTTAAAGGAAATAAAACAAGCAAAACATAAATTCAAAACACAGCAGTAATGAGGAGAAGGAGCAGATAAACCAGCGTGTAAACTTCCGAACTACATGTTAGGATCATATTTTATGGAGGAAAATGAAGATTTATGCTATACTGAAAATCGGAAGATAGAATGAGATATATCAAAGGGAGCGAAGACATTGTTTGCAAAGACCTATGGAGCGACAACGCTTGGCATCGACGGGCGGATCATCGATGTGGAGATTGACGCTTCTTTTGGTTTGCCCGGATTTGAGCTGGTGGGGCTGCCCGATACGTCAGTGAAGGAATCGAAGGAGCGCGTGCGCACTGCGATTCGCAACTCCGGCTTTCAGCTCCGGCAGGAGCGCGTGACGGTGAATCTTGCCCCTGCCGACGTACGCAAGGACAGCTCCGGACTTGACCTGCCGATGGCGGTCGGTCTGCTCGTCGCCTATGGACTGATACCGGCAGAGTCGGTGGAGCATGCGCTTTTTTCGGCGGAGCTTTCGCTCGATGGGAACTGCCGTCCCGTGAGCGGCGTTCTGCCGATGGCGATTACGGCACGGGAGCGAGGGCTGACGGATTTTTACGTTGCGGGCAGGAATGTAGACGAGGCGCTCCTCATCGACGGGCTCCGCGTCTATGCCGTGGAGAATCTCGCGCAGCTCATTCGCCACCTCACAGGGGAGGAGACACTGACGCCCGCCGTTCCCACACAAACGAAGCAGTCGGAAGACCCCATCTTTGCAGACGACTTTGCGGATGTGCAGGGGCAGTATCAGGCAAAGCGCGCCCTCGAGATTGCAGCGGCAGGTGGTCATAACGTCCTCATGGTCGGTGTGCCGGGATCGGGGAAGACGATGCTCGCGCGGCGTATGAGTTCCATTCTGCCGGAGATGACGAAGGAAGAGGCCATCGAGGTCACGAAGATCTACAGCATCTCGGGACTGCTCGGCAAGGACGCGGGGCTTGTCACGCACCGACCGTTCCGCAGTCCGCATCATACCTCGTCAACGGTTGCAATGATTGGCGGCGGGAGTGTGCCGCGTCCAGGCGAGGTGACGCTCGCACATCACGGCGTCCTGTTCCTCGACGAGCTGCCCGAGTTCAGCAAGAAGACGCTCGAGGTGCTGAGAGAACCGATTGAGGACAGAACCATCACCGTGGCGCGTGCGAACGCGACGCTTTCGTTCCCGTCGAGTATCATCCTCATTGTGGCGATGAACGACGTAACGTTGATAACGATACAATGTGGTGATGAGCGAGAGGCAGCTTGATATTCTACAAAATTATACCAATTGGTGGGGGGCACTACAGGAAACTGTAGGGGCGAGTACATAGAAGTTCCTTTACAGATTTTTATTTCTTGGGAAAATTATAGAATAGTTTATGGGCAACAATTTACCCATAGAATTCACACTCAAAAACGGCGCGTAGCTTTTAGCTGCACGCCGTTCGGTTTATCTTCTGATTTTATTCATGGTTTTTGCTGCATAGCCTCCTCATCATGCTGTGAATGCCTTTTCACAAATGTGCCAGAAGTTCCTGTAGGAGAGCCTCATCTTGCAAAAGCGTGATGGCAAAACATTTCTTTCCGGCATCTTTGAGCGATGCGCCGATGTGATATGCCTCTTGGTGGTCAAGAATCAGGAAGCGGTCGTGAAAGGCATTGGTGCGATTGATGGTAAGCGTTGGATATTGACTGTTGAAGGTCGTAACATCTGCTGCCGTCAATCTCGTATTGCTGAATGTGTGAATTTCCACGGAAACATTAGCTTGTTTTTTTGCCAACAGATTGAGCGTTCCTATATCCACATAACCGTCAATAAGAATGATGTCCTTCGTTGCTTTTTGAATTAGACCCGCCAACAAGCTGAAGGCATCGTAAATTTGTCCGTTGAAGAATATCTTTTGGCTGGACTCTGTATGAGTGTGTATGAAATCAAATATCTGCTCGAATTTTTCATCAGCTTCTTTTTGATAGGTGAGCTGCTTTAACTCCACACGCTCTATTCGCTCGAAAAGGTGAGCGTTGCCCGAGATAAAATGCCGCATCTCTACGAAAGCATCCATGATACGGATGCTGACATCAATGGCAACATCGCTGCGGAGAACTGCCGACAACATAGCTATGCCCTGTTCGGTAAAGGCGTAAGGAGGAATGCGCCGTCCGCCATGTGAGGAACTTGACATCACAATTTGTGATGTCAAGTTTTCCGCTTCCTCTTTGGTTAACTGGAAACAGTATCTTTCGGGAAATCTTTTTTGATTCCGCTTCACAGCCTGATTCAGGACTCGTGTCTCTACTTGGTAGAGCATAGCAAGGTCGCTGGCGAGCATTACCTGTTGATTGCGTATGGTGTAAATAAGTCGGCTGATATTTGGAGTGTCCGTGGTCGGCGAGATGGACACAGGCTGAATTTCATTCATATTACTTTATCTCCTCTTGAGATTCCAATTTGGCACCTCAAGTTTTGTTGCTGAAAGGACTAGTCCTTCCGCTCGGCATATTCCTCGAAAATTAGGTCAAGCTCCTGATTGGAGTGGATGGCCTTCACCTTCTTGCGGACGAGGACGTTTGCTACAGCGATTCCACAATCTTTCTTGAAATAACCTCCACATATTTAAAATATAAAAAGCCTATACAACTACCCAAAGGGAAACTATATAGGCTCTGTTTAAGCGAAATGGAGTGACCTCGAGTAATCGAGGTGGGATGTTGCTGTTAAATAACAATTCCAACAAAAATGCCCCAAAAGAAACAAATGTCAAAACAGTACTTACCATAGACATCCCCCCCTTGAATACTAGCTAATGTTATATGTCCCCATTTATACAAATAGCATTCTCCGAGGCAGGACACTGGTATTTTATCATAGTTTCAAATATCTTTCAATATGTAACATATACGAATGAATGGAGTAAAGAAACCTCTTATTCCTTTTTCCTTTTAATGCAACCAGTGCTTTTAAAGAATCATAACCGTAAATATCAATAAAGAATTGAAGTATCCATTTATTTAGCTTGTTTTTATTGACAAATAGAATGCCATAATTGTATAGAGCAGGGATGCTACTGAGTTGAAGCAGAAACTGCTCAGTTCTTGAATCAAGTTGTAATTTGGGATACATACGATAGATATAACATTTTTCATTTTCGTTCAAAACAAGATTCTTGGCGACAGTGGTATTTGTAGTTATAAATACTACCCGCCTAAATTTAACTCCAGTAAAATTTGCATCTTTTAGATTGCAGTTAAAAAACACAACGTCTTCTAAAATGGCGTTTTTGAAAGATGTATTTTTAAGATTTGAGTTCAAAAAGTCCACACCGACACAGTGTGAATCACTAAAAGTACAATAGGTCAAAGATGATGCCTGCCAACGTACATTCTGTATTCTGGCTTGCTTATAGGAAGTTCGATGAATCGTTGCTTTGTATATAAATTTATTAATAAGTCGATGTATTGGTCGAGGACAGCAAATTAGCGTTAGATAGATCGGCTTTCCCATTTTCTTTCGAATTGCTTTGCGCTGTTTAGCTTTTGCTGCGAGTTTTGCTTTGCGAGTCTTTTTTCCGCGTCCCATAATTGTATCACCAGCTCCTAACCCTCATTCTGATATAACCCTTAAGGAATCACTGATAAATAGTGGATAATCACAGCCAGCTGATCCGCAGACACAAATT